>JBIIUN010000016.1:0-24110 GCA_044339945.1 Kapaibacterium sp. (SeqCode) | reverse complement strand
CGCGACCTTGAACCAGGCCGGACTCAACCTGAGCGGGGCCCGCCTGATTGCGCCCGGCCTCTTCACCAACGGGGTGCCGGCCTTCACCGCCGATGCGCGGGGCAACTTCCTCGTGTCCGTCGGCCCCACCGGGAGCAGTTTCGGCCGCTGGAGCTTCAGTTCGTTGAGCTACCAGCTCCTGCGCACGAACGGCGTCCTGGCGCTGACCAACCTGAACGCGATCTCCGCCAACTCCGCGCTCAACTCCTCGCTGGCCTTCACCGGCTTCGTTAACAGTGCCGGCGTGGTGGATCTGCGGGCCGCGAAGACGGAGGGCTTCTTTGGCGGCTTCCAACTGGCCAGCCTCGACGTGGGGCTAAAACGCGGCGTCGGCAATCTTCGCACCGCGGTCCTCGCCGGCGAGCCGCTCGCCTACTGGCGTCTCGGCGAAGGCGGCAAGACCGCCACCGTGGCGGTGTCGGAAACCGGCTCCAAGTTCGACGGTGCGTATCAGATCGGCTCCGAGATCGGGCACCCCGGCGCACTGGTCGGCGATGCGAACACGGCGGCGCGCTTCGACGGCGCGGGCGGACGGGTCGTCGTCGGGAACGAAAGCCTGTTCGACAAGATTGGCCCGGCGCTGACCGTGGAGGCGTGGATCAAGGTCAATGCCTTCGACCGCACCTGGAACACCATCATCGCCAAGGGCGACTCCAGCTGGCGGCTCCAGCGCAATGGCAACACCGACGTGCTGGGCTTCGACACCGACGGCCTGAATCCGCCCTATCTCGCCGGCAACCGTTCGGTGAACGACGGCCAGTGGCACCATGTCGTCGCCAGTTACGACGGCCGGGTGAAGACGCTCTGGATCGACGGCGAACTCGACGCGTGGACGCCCGCCACGGGTGCCATCGCCCAGAACGACTTCCCGGTGGTGCTGGGCGAAAACGCCCAATCCACCGGCCGTTTCTGGAACGGCTGGCTCGATGAGGTGGCAGTCTATGACCGGGCCCTGGCGCCGGCGGACCTGCTCGCGCACCGGCAGGCAGGTGGCGCCCTGGTGGCTTCGGTGTCGTTCCGCAAGTCATTGCCGGGCCTCGGCACCAGCAGCCTCGACGGCTCACTCGGCAGTGACGGCAGCGTGGCGCTGCTTGACCGGCCGGTGAACCAAGGCGTGGGCGGGTTCTCGATGGACAATTCGCGGCTCCAGTTCTTCCGCGCCGCCAGCGGCACGGCCTCGTTGCTCGTGGATGGCGACCTCAACGTGCTGGGACTGCCCCCGCTCAAGCTCGTCGGCGGGGTCACGCCGGCCGGGGTCGTTTCGCTCACCGGCACGCTGGGCAATGGCGGCGTGCTGGGCTTTGGCTTCACCGACCTGACCGGCCAACTCACCGGCACCACGACCACCGCCTCGCTTGGCCTCGGCGGCAAACTGGCGATCGGCGGACTCGGCACGCTTGGGTTCAGCGGCACCGCGGCCGCCAACGGCGACCTCGCGCTGACCAACACGTTCACATCCAGCACCCCGATCTTCGGATACCCGGCCAGCGGCGGGCAGTTCGTCCTGCGTCATGAGGGCAGGAATTACCGGACCTTGCTGACCGGGGACCCGATTATTCCCGCCGATCGCGGGGACAATCCCCTCGCGTATTGGCGCCTCGGCGAGACGACCGGCACCACGGCGGCGGATTCCAAGAAAGCTGGTTTCGCGAACCCGGCCCTGACCGGAACCTATTTCGGCGGCGTGACGCTCGGGCAGTCCGGCGCGCTCGCGGGCGACGCCAACCTCTCGGCGGGCTTCGACGGGGTGAACGACTACGTCGAGATCGCCAACGAGTCGGCCTTCGATGGGCTCACCACCCGGCTGACGGTCGAGGCGTGGGTGAAAACCGCCGGTTGGTCCCGGACCTGGGAAACCTTGGTGAGCAAGGGTGACTCTTCGTGGCGCCTCAGCCGCTACAACAACTCCCGGCAGGTGTCGTTCGATACCAGCAGTGCGGCCGGCGCCCACAGCCTGATCGGCACCAGCAACCTCGACGACAACCGCTGGCACCAAGTGGTGGGCGTGTATGACGGCGTGGCCAAATATCTCTACGTGGACGGCATCCTCGAAGCGTTTGCGCCGTATCGGCAGACGCTCCTGCAGAACAACTTCCCCGTCCGCCTCGGCGAAAATGCCCAGGCCACTGGCCGCTACTTCCGGGGCCAGTTGGACGAGGTAGCCCTCTACGCCCGGGCGCTCTCGCCGCTGGAGGTGCTCGACCATTTCCGCGCGGGCGGCGGCGCCGGGCTCGACGTGTCGCTGCGTTTTGCGCTGCCCGGGCTCGGCGGCGTGGACACCACCGGGGTGCTGCATCCCTCCGGGGCAATGAGCGCCCAGGCCGCGGCCGGCAGCACCATTCCGCTGACTGGCTTCACCCTCGGCTCGGCCGTGATGTCGGTGACCCGCACCGCGGCCGGCAGCGTCAATGCCGTGCTCGGCGGCACCGTTTCGACCCCGCTCGGCAGCCTGTATGTCGCCGGCTCCCTGCCGGCCAGCGGCAATTACACGCTGGAATCCGAGGCCACCGGTTCGCTCACCGTCGGTGACCGGACGCTGACCTACGCCACGCCGGCCAAGCTGACCAAGTCCGGCTTTGAAGCATCGGGTTCGCTCGCCTACGGAGATTTCAGCTTCAACAGCACGGCGAAGGTCTCCACCAGCCTGGTGGTTTCGTTGGCGGGTTCGGCGACCGCCTCGACCCCGCACCTGCCGTTTGGGCGGCGACTCAACGGCCAGCCGGGGCATCCCTATGCGTGGCTCGATTGGACCGCCTCGGCCAGCTATGACGGGCCGTCCCAGTCCATCAAGGCGTCCGTCGGCGGCAAGTTCACCGTGGACTACGAAGTCTTCCCCGGGAACACCTACAAGCAGGAGACGCTGAATTTCCCCACGTTGAGCCTCCCCACCGACGGCAAGATCACGGTGAATCCGGGCAGGTCGTTTCCCGACTTCATCCAGAACGTCAATATTTCCAACTTTCCCTTCGATCTCCCCTGAGCTGGACGACGGCGGCACTGCCGTTCTGTCCAGCCGGTTGGGTTTACGCGGTGTGCCCCTCCGGCGGACGTGCCGGGGGATGACGTCGAAAGCGCCCCAAACCGGGGGCGTCGCGGTGCGGATTCCGCCGCCTGCCGGCTTGGCAGGCGGCGGCCGGACCGTAACGTCCCGCCATGCGCTCCACCGTGCTGACCGTCTCGTTCGCGTGCCTGACCTCGTGCGCCACCTTCGCCGGGAACTGGCCTTCCTGGCGCGGGCCGAACCAGAACAACATCTCCGCGGAAACGAACTTCCCGACGCGCTGGAGCCGGACCGAGAACGTGAAGTGGCGCGCCGAGCTACCCGAGGCGGGCAACTCCTCGCCCATCGTCTGGGGCGACACCGTGTTCGTGACCCAGGCCGTGGATGACGGCAAACGCCGCACGCTGATGGCCATCGACCGCAAGACCGGCAAGGTGCGCTGGCAGGAGGGCGTCGCCTACGACGAGGCCGATCCGCGGCACAAGTCCAACCCCCATTGCTCGGCCTCGCCCGTGACCGACGGCGAACGGGTGATCGCCAGCTTCGCGTCCGCCGGCATCGTGGCCTACGACTTCAGCGGGAAGCAGCTTTGGCGGGCCGATCTCGGCAAACAGCGCCACGAATGGGGGCAGGGTTCGTCCCCAGTCATCCATGGCGATTCGGTAATCGTCTATCACGGTCCGGGCGAGTTTTCCGCGCTTCATGCCCTCGACAGGCGCACCGGGGCCAAGAAGTGGACCGTGCCCCTGAAGGAGCAGCATCCCGCCGAACGCTTCGACGGGTTCGCCGGCAAGAACGACGGCGCCGTCGGCACCTTCAGCACGCCCCTGATCATCTCGGCCAACGGGCGCGACGAAATCATTCTGCCCGTCGCGAACAAGGTGCGGGCCTTTGCGCCGGCGGACGGCCGGGAACTGTGGAGCGCCGACGGCATCAACCCGCTGGCCTATGCCTCCACCACCTACGGCGACGGCACGCTGGTGACGTTCGGCGGTTTCTTCGGCGGTGTGGTCTTCCTCAAGCCCGGCGGGACAGGGGACGTGACCGCGAAAAGGCTCTTCCACGAGCAACGGATGAAGAAGCACACCATCGGTTCACCGGTGATCAAGGACGGGCACATCTACCTGTGCGTCACCGACGGCTTCCTCCAATGCTACGAACTGGCGACCGGCAAGATGGTCTTCGAGGAACGCCTGCCCGCGACCGGCGGCAGCAGCGCGACGTGGGGCTCGCCCGTGCTCGTCGGCGACCGGCTCTACGTGGTGAACCAGTCCGGCGACACCCTGTTGCTGCTGGCGGCACCGAAATACGAACTCCTCGCCAGCAACCCGCTCGGCGAACTGTCCAACTCCACGCCGGCCTTCTCGGACGGCCAGGTGTTTATCCGGACCCACGCGGCGCTGTATTGCGTGGCGGAGGGGAAGTAGGCGGTTTCAGCGAATCCGAATCGGTCGTTCTAGTCCAATAGTCGAACTGTCGTAGCGCTTGGCATAGGGATCTTTAGGTTCGCAAAAACCACAAGCTTCCATTAGGCGGATTTCCCGCCTCCGCGACACGTCACACCCGCGGTGAATGTGATTCCTTCGTAACCGCCTCGAATCCATGCCGAAGCCTGCTTAAAATGGTTTCGGCATACCCGGGATCACTACTGAAAATGTTCACCACCGTTCGTGAAATCCATAGCCATAGGCTGATGTCGTATGCGGCATGAAATGATACAACTAGATTGAATCGGCAGTCGCTAATTGCGCTATGGATAGCGATGATAGTCTCGCTTGTAATCAGGTCATTATGGAGGCAGGACATATCCACCCTAAATAAAGGATGCAAATCGTCGCCATAGCGGGCGGCATCTCCAATCTCGATGAGATCGCTGACGTCTTCATCGTATAAATCTGATACGCTGCTGATCGCCTTCGATAGGCAGCGTGATATTTCGCGCATGGATGCTTCGTCCCCCGCCCTCAGATGACCTAGCGATTTCCCTTCGTGCCGTTCAACGCGGGTAAAATTGTCGCCGCTGCTGATTATGGCCAATGTCGGTGCATTCTTCATCGCTCGATGTCCATCAGAGGAGGCTAGGCCCACAGCTACATTGCGACCCTTCACTTGGTCCAAGCGTCGGCAGATTATTTCGGCAAGATCGCAGGACCTGGACCTTGGAATCCCATGGACGCCTCTCCGACTTACCGCCCCAGCTCCTGTGCCGACAGCAGCTTCCCATCTCCACCAAACGTGAGCCGCAGCGTGGGCCGGCCGCCGACGGTGCCAAGTGTGGTGCCGGTGCCCACCGCGGTGTTCGATCCAAAGTTTGCCAACCCGAGACTTACCGTCATGCCGCCGCGGCGCGTGACGAACCAGTCGGCCACCCGGACTCCGTCGGCGAGCGTCTCCGTCTTGTCCGGCGGCCCGAGTTCCTTGACCGCGTTGTCGTAGGTGTAGCTGCCGACCCGGCCCGGCCAGTCGGTTTTTCCGGAGGTGGCGCACCCGGCGACCACAAGAAGTCCGACGACAATCAGCGAGTTCAGACGCAACATGCTTGGAGGTTGGCAGAGAATGCCGCGGCGTGAAAACCCTCAGTCGTGAACCACAGGGGAATCACCAAAAGAAGGGTCGCGGTTGGCAACTTGTTTGGCCGGCTTCCCGATCGATGCGCCGACACAGCTTCTCGTCGGTAACTTCGGAGCGGATTCGCTGAACGCTCGCTGGCCAATTTCGGCACAACATCGCCACAGCACTGACCAAGTTGCGAGTGACCCGCCAGTGGGGGCGGGGCTCGCGGCAGTCCAGCAAGGCGGTCGCGATTGGAAGCGTTGTCTCCGGGCCAAGCGGAAAGGCTGCCTGAAAAAGGAGAAAGAGCGCTTCGGATCGGCTGGAATTGGGAGTCGCCAATGCTGCGACTGGCAGCGCTGCGGCTACCACCAACCGAGCCTGGGATTCGAGACCACGTTCCGAAAGGGCGCGAACCTGCCAAGCGCGGACCGCGGATCGTTGGTATTCATCCCGGCACGCCATGGCATGGCGTTCGATCAATTCGTTGATCTCTTCCACAGCCGGTTCCGGGGCATAGCGCAACGCCCAAGCCAGATCTTGGCAGACAAACCAGGCGTCATGGTTAGTCAGGGCCAACTGGATGGCCTGGGACGTGTCCGTTTTGGCGAACTGACTGGAAACGCTCATGCGAACACCGACAAGCAGGTCTTTACCTTACCACTGGTGAGACGACGTCAGCGCGCGATCCAGATGTGTGTAACCGCCGTCCACGAACAGGAACTGGCCGGTGACGTGGCTCGCGCGGTCCGAGGCCAGCCACACGATGGAGTCGGCAAGTTCCTCCGCCTTCGTCAGTCGGTGGCCGAGGGGCACGAGGCGTTCCACCTGCGCCCGGGCGGCGGCGGGGTCGGGCTGGGAGTTGAACCAGCGGTCGTATTGATCCGACTCGCATTCGGCGGGCACGACGCAGTTCACGCGCACGCCGTCCTTGCCCAGCGCGATGGCCCATTCGCGGGTCAAGGCGTTGATGGCGCCCTTGGCCGCCGCGTAACCCGACGTGCCGCCTTGGCCAGTCCAGGCGACCTTGGAGGTGACGTTCACGACGCTGCCCTTGGCGGCGATCAGATGGGCGCGTGCGTGGTGCGTCAGTGAGAAGACATGCAGCAGGTTGCGCTGAAGCGAGCCCAGGAAATCCGCGGGCGCGGCGGTGAGCGGCACGCTGTCGTTCACGCCGGCATTGTTCACCAGCACGTCAAGCCGGCCGAGGCGTTCCACGGTTTCGGCAATGGCTCGCTGGCAGTCGGTCTCGCGGGTCAGGTCGGCTTGGATGAACACCGACCCGGGCAGTTCCCCGGCGAGGGCCGTGCCGGCGGCGACGTCGCGTCCAAGGATGGCGACGCGGGCACCCTCGGCGGCGAACGCCCGGGCGGTGGCGGCGCCAATACCCTTGGTGGCGCCGGTGACGAGCACGGCCTTGTCCTGCAAACGGAGATCCATGCGGGGAAGTTCCAAGGCCGAAGCCGAAAGCTCAAAGCGGAAAGTGCGGTTCCGATGCGGGACGGGCGGCCGCAAAGTGCTGCCGGCATCCTGCCGGCAGGTTAGCGAAGCCAGACCTTCCGAAACGAAGCGCGCCAGGCGCTAGCCGTCGCCGTAACGACGCCGGCGGGAACGCAAATTCGCGTTGGGGGCTTCTGCCCGACCTGGAGTGATTGAGCCGGCCCCAGCGTCGCCGCTTCCGCCGGCTGGAAGCCGGCGGCACGTTGTGCTGCCAGCGTGGCGGCCCGGGATTGGCTGGGAAACCTACTTGCTGCCGGGCTTCGTGGCGGGAATGGCCGCGAGGTCGGCCGGCAGGGCGTCGGGCGCGAAGGTCTCCACGTTCAACGCGATCAGGCTGAACATCGGCACGCCGAGGTCCACGCCGCCGTTCGAGCGGTCCACGACCATTGCGACGCCGGGGACCACGCCGCCGAGTTCGCGGACGATGGTGATGGTTTCCGCCACGCGGCCGCCTTTGGTGACGACGTCCTCAACCACGAGGCAGCGTTCACCGGGCGCGAGCTTGAAGCCGCGCCGCAGCACCAGTTTGCCGTCTTCCTTCTCCGCGAAGATGAAGCGCAGGCCCAACTGGCGGGCGACTTCCTGGCCGATGACGAGTCCGCCCATCGCGGGTGAAATGACCGTCGTGGCGCCGAGCGGGCGAAGCTTCGCCGCCAAGGCGGCGCCGAAACGCTCGACGATCGGCATCTGCTGGAGCGCGAGGGCGCATTGGAAGAACTGCCGGCTATGCAGGCCGCTGCGCAGCACGAAATGGCCCTCCAGCAGGGCGCCGGTGGAACGGAAGAGATCCAGAGCTTCTTGAGTCGTCACGGCCGGCAAGGTGCCGATTTCCCTCCGGGGCGAACAAGCCTGATTCCGGGCCTGCGGATTGGGGCGTCCGCGTTGGGGGCGCAAATTTCTGGCGACCTCGCCGCCGGTCCCTGAGTCTCCGCCGCGTGCGCTCTGACTTCGTTCCCCATGCCCTGATCTTCGACTGCGACGGCACCCTGGCTGACACCATGCCCATTCACTGGCGGGCCTGGCAGGAGGTGACCGGCCGCTACGGCGTCCACTTTCCGGAAGACCGTTTCTACGCCCTCGGCGGCGTGCCGACGCGCGACATCGTGCGGATGCTGGCGCAGGAACAGGGACGCACGGACATTGATCCGCTGAAGTTCGCCAAGGAGAAGGAGGAAGCCTACTTCCAGCTGTTCGAGCACATCGGCCCGGTGGAGGAAGTCGTCGCCATCGCGCGGGAACACCACGGCAAACTGCCCATGGGTGTCGCCAGCGGCGGCTCGAAACACGCCATCACCAAGGTGCTGACCCACCTTGGCATCGTGTCGTGGTTCGGCGCGATCGTGACCAACGAGGACGTAGTGAACCAGAAACCGGCCCCCGACATCTTCCTTGAAGCCGCCCGACGCCTGGGCGTGGCTCCGCACCTTTGCCGGGCGTTTGAGGACACCGACCTCGGCATGCAGTCCATCCGCGCCGCCGGGATGGATGCCGTGGATATCCGCCACCATACGCGGTCCTGAAGGGGGGGCGGTTCCGCGCGCTGGCGCTGGTCGGGACGGTTCTCAGGGAAAAGTCAGCCGAAGCAGTCGGTGCCAGACATCAATCCCTAAACCAAGTGAAGACGGTGACTCGGGTCCGCCGGATCGGTTAGGTTTAACTCGTCGAGCGCCCAAGAAGTGCAGTCATGCGTTCCAGGTAAACGTCGGCCGCCGTCCCCGGGGATCAGCAGGGCGGAGGCATTGTGGAATCGTGGACCAAGTCGCACGCCCGCTTGCCATTCGCTATGGCCGTCGGGTTTGACTTACGGCTTGGCATAGTTGCGGCCGGGCATCACCAGTCCAGCCAGCCGGCGACGCACCTCAGACGGTTCCGCGACAAACACCACTCCTTCGTCGTTGCCCCAGGCAATTCGATCACCTTGCGGACTGAAGGTAAGAGTGTTGGGGGTGACACCACTGTCGGATGCGAACAAAAGAGGTGGCCGGTGGCCGGAAAAGTCGTGCAACTGCCACCGGGTAGTCGCCAATCCACCCGCAAGGTATTCCTTCCCTCCGGGACCAAGGCCCCAGCAGTCGCCCACGGTTTTGATGGGCTCGCAGTCACCTAAACCAAATAGCGTCATCGTGTTACCCGAGCCGAAAATCGCAGTCGCGTGGGTTCCTGTCGGATCCACCCGCGGCACCTGCCAGGGTATGGTGTTGCCCAGCGCTCGCCGCCACACCTCCTGCCCAGTCCCAACCGTGACCAGGACCAAGTGGGTCGCGTGGGTCTGTCGGTCCTTGCCGAACACCAGCAGTTGCGCTGCGCCGGCGGTCAACATCACGTTGATGGTGGTTTCGTCCGACCGGAGTTGACGATGGAGCGGGCGCGCCGGTTGTCCGGGGCTCAACTCGTATAAACACCAGCGCCCTAGCCGAGGCGGGCCGATCTCGGGCTCCAGCCGTCCGAGGACGATCCGGCCATCGGGCGTGAACTGGAGCTCGTCGCTCTGACCGTCGGGCAACTCCCAAGTCGCCACCGTCTGCCCACGGTCGAGATCGAACAACCGCGCGGAAGTGCCGGCGGCAAAAGCCAGTTGCCGGTGTTCCGCGTCAAAGGCGAACCCGGCGCTGTCCGCGTAGATCCCGGCTGGCACCTCAAAAACACGCAGCAGCCGGCCGGCCGGCACTTCCCAAACGGCCAGCCGCCACTCGTCCGAAAGCGCGGCCAATCGCTTGCCGTCGGGGGAGCAGGTGATTTTTCGGACGGGGGCGGCCAATCCGCGCAACTGGCGGATGCCGCGGTCCGGTTCCAGCTCCCAGAGGCTGATGTCCGCCCTGGCGCTTTCACTGGTCGAGCCGGCTGCGAGACTGGAGCCATCCGCGCTGAAGGCGAGTGCCCGGGTATTGCTGGAATTGCTGCCATCGTCGCCGGTCGCCAGTAGAAGCTGCCCGGAAGTAGCATCCCAAAAGCGCACGCCCCGCCGACCACTGGAAGCGAGGGTCACTCCGTTGGGATGGAACGCCAACCCCTGCACCTCCCAAGTCGAACCCCGGCAGAAGGCGCGGGGCCGGGATTCGGCAAGTTCCCAAATGACGATGCCGGTCGCCCGATCCCCCGCCGCCAATAACCACCGGGTTTCCTCCGAACGGCCGGCCAAGGGCACCAACGTGTCCTGGCCAAAGGCCAGCGCCTGCACAGGATTCGGCCCGAGCGCGGCTGGCAGCAAGGACTCGCGCGTAAACGGTCCGAGCCGGAATACGCTCACCGCGCCGTCCTCGTGGCCAGCCGCGAACCGGGAACTATCCGGCGCGAAGGCAAGCACGCTGGCGGTGAGATTCGTCTCGCCCAACAGCGCGCCGGTCTCCGCGTCCCAGAGCGCGAGCCGGCGGGCTTCCCCCTTTGCGAGCACAGCCGCCACACGGGTGCCGTCCGCGCTCAACGTCGTGGCGGGCGCATGGAACTCATGGCCGACTTCGCCCGGCGCCAGCGGGAACTCCCGCCGCACGCGCCCGGTGCGGGCCTCGCGCAGCACGGCTTTTCCCGGTTCGACCTGAAAGATCAACGGTTCGCCGTCGCGAGCCCAAGCCACCTTGCCTTCGCCCGCCACCGGCAATTCGGCGCGGTTCGTCCCGCCCGTGATGAGCGAGGCGCGGCTTATGCCATAGCCGCTGAGGACAACATCACCCGCCGGCGAGAACGCGGCTGAGGTGGCTTCCACGCCGGACCAATAGCCGAGCCGCCGGACATCCAAGCCGGACAGGGTGGCGGAGGCCTGCCGCACCAACGCTTCATCCGGTTGCCCGCGGACGGCCTGCCGGATGGCTTGCCAGTCGCGCTCGGCCCAGCCTTCTACGCGGCGGGTGATGCGGGCGAGCTGACGCTTCTCCAATTCGGCCAAGGCGGCGCTCCGAGCGGTTTCCGCGCGCCAACCGCGGAACAGCAACCCGATGATCACCATCACCGCCAACCCGGCCAAGCCGCCCACGAGCAGGAGCAGGCGGCGGAACTTCAGCGCGCGGGCCTGCGCCTGCGCCTTCGCTTCCAAGGCTTCGGCCACGCGCTGCCGCGCCTCAAGCTCCTGCTGCCGCAGTTGGAGCACCGAACCCTTTACCCGCAACCGCTCCAACTCGTCCTTCAACTCTTGGACGTTGGCCTGGCGGTCCGCCGGGTCCGGTTCACAGGCCCGGTTATACACGGCGCGGAGTTCGGCCAACGCTGCGCGCTCCTCGTCGGGCAGGTTCTCATGGCCCGGGGGCAGACAGAAGGGATCGCTCACGGCCCGACCGGTGGCCATCAGGTAAAGCACCTTGCCGAGGGCGTAGAGGTCGCCTGTCTCCTTGCCAGCACCATGCATCGGCACGAAACCCGGCGTGCCCGCCAGCGAGATGAGGGTGGCGTCGAGCCGAGTTACCAGGCCCACATCCGCCAGCTTGGCCCGGCCGCCCACGAAGATGATGTTGGAGGGCTTGACGTCGCGGTGGACAAGTCCGTTCGCGTGCAGATGTGCCAGCGCCTCGGCCAAGTCGAGTCCATGGCGGATGCACTCTGCCGGTGTCAACCGGCCGGCGTGCAGCTTCTCCGTCATCGTCAGTGGCCGATACGCATCGGCCACGCCTTGAGCCTCGGTCAGATCCACGGGCAGAGACTCAAATGGTGCCAACGGTGAACCGGTGACAGCGTTGTCCGCCGTTTCCATGGCGTAATAGAAGAAGCTCTCGGATGGATCTTTGCCGGTGTTCTGAATCCGCATCAGGCCGGGGTGCGAGCCGGCCACGCCAGCGTATCGCTTCAAGCCACGAAACTCTTGGTCGTAGGTCCGCTCGGCGTTGGCGTTGTCCCGCTGCACCACCTTCACCGCCGCCCAATTGTCCAAGCCATCCAAGCCAAGCCACACCTCGCCGTAGGCCCCCCGCCCGATGCAGCGCAGCAGCCGGTAGCTCAAGATGTCGGGCGGATTGGCGGGCAGTGAGGTCATCGCGGGGACAGGCGGTAAGCTGGTCGGAAGCAGGTGCTCAAGGCAATGACGCTACTGATTACAGGCGTAGTCTGCTGCGCTGCGTTTCCGACGTGTTCACGGTTGGGCCAATCGGTGCGCGGCGCTCTGGGGAAGTTCGATTGGGCGTGTTCATCGAGATGGCGCTTCAGTCCTCGAACTCCCTCCTCAACTTCCTCAATTCCTCTTCCAACATCGCCAGCACCCGCGATTTGGCCAGATACACCTGCTCCTTCGTGACCCCTGATTCCCGGAACTCCGCTACCGTGACCTCCACGCTGTGCTCCTCCACGACATGATATTGGTAAAGCTCCATGATTGCGGGGCGGACACGGTCTTTCACGCGCTGGAGGGCCGCCTGGAGCATGCTCTCCTGCCAGATCTTGTCCCAGGTTGCATCCGGTTGGGGTGCCGTATGGTCGGCGAGGTTTGCCAACGGGTCGGCGTCCGTGGCCTCCTGGGTGACAACGTCAGGGAACGGCAGTTCGGGACGCAGGCGTCGGCATTGCCGCCAGTGGTCGGAGAGTCCCCTGTAGGCCAAGGTGAACAGCCAGGCCTTGAAGCGGTGTTTCTCAGGTTCATAGACGAAGGCCGGCAGGCTCTTGGAGATGCGGATGAGTGTCTTCTGGGCCAGATCCTTCGCATCGGCCTCGTTGAGGCCGTGCTTCCGCGCGTAGGCCAAAAGCAGCGGTTGATAAAGGTCGTGGAAATCCCGCCAGTCCTGCTCCTGACGAGCGCCTCCGCCCGGCTGTTGAAGCCGGGCGAGCAGGCTGGGCCGCGTGGCGGGCGAGTCCCCGGGCTTGGCGAGCTGTGGCGGAGGCGTGGCGTCCATGTCTCTTTCTATCGCTGCCGGGCGGAGATTCTAGCACGCAATCTGGGATGACCCGCAGCTCGCCCACCACGGTGGCCGGAGTGGGTCGATAGTTCCACGCTCGTCCGGCCAGCGAAAGCGGTTCAAAACCTTGCGGCCTCCGAATGAGGTGCGTGAAGTCGCGAAGCGGCGTGGAATGCGGCGGGAAGCGATAGCATCACGCCACTTTCGTCAGCCGGATGAGTGGCCAACTTGCCCGCGGCCAAAAAAACATTGTCGTCGCGTGCTAGAAACCAGCGGCCCACGCGATGGAGAGAGCAGGCAGATCAACCGCCGCACCATTCGTCACCCGCCATGAAAGCTCCTCCCTCCATGAACCCAAGCGCAAGTTGTCCCCGCGTCTCACCGCCGTTGCCTCACCGCCGGTGGTGCTGGCTGGCCAGCGCGCTCGCCACACTGGCTGTGCTTTGGGGCATCGTGTCCACACAAGCGGCTCCCGCCAAGCCGGCGAACCCGAGTCCGGGAACAGTCAGCGCTCCGGGTCCGGTGCAGGCGAGCAAGACGGTGAGGTTGAGTTGGAGCGCTTCGGCCGGGGCCACGTATTACGAACTCGGTGTCAAAGACATCGCCACCGGGGCTTTGGTGGTGGACGCCCGGACCGATGAGACGAGTTACCAAGCCAACTTGGAGCCGGGCAAGGCGTATCGGTGGAACGTGGCCGCAGGCAACGCGACGGGCCTCTCCGCCTACACCACGGTGCTGTATTTCCAGACGCCTGAGAGCGTAGTGAAGCCGGTCACCCCGGCGAACCCGAGTCCCGGGACAGTCGGCGCTCCGGGGCCGGTGCAGGTGAGCAAGACGGTGAGGTTGAGTTGGAGCGCTTCGGCCGGGGCCACGTATTACGAACTCGGTGTCAAAGACATCGCCACCGGGGCTTTGGTGGTGGACGCCCGGACCGATGAGACGAGTTACCAAGCCAACTTGGAGCCGGGCAAGGCGTATCGCTGGAACGTGGCCGCGGGCAACACCGCGGGCCTCTCCACCTATACCACGGTGCTGTATTTCCAGACCTTAACGGTTGATGTCCCAATCCTATCCGTAAGTCCAACATCTCCACCGACTCAACAGGCTTCGGCTGGCTCGCTAAATCTAAACATCAAGAATACCGGGTTTGGCACGATGAACTATTCGGCACGCGTGACCAGCGCTTCGCCTTGGCTTTCGATTGAATCGGGCGGCAGTGGCGGGAACAGTGGCACGGTCAGCGTCTCCTATGAGGCCAATCCCGGCGGACAGCGGACCGGAACGATTGAGGTTACCGCCGCCGGAGCCTCAGGCAGCCCAGTGAAGGTGACGCTTAGCCAAGCTGGCAAAGAGAACCCCACGGTGATCCTGCCGCGGGCAATGGCATACATCCGGCAAATCAACAATTCGGACCTGCACCCCAAGTTCAATTCTGCGAACGCCTGCGGCCCCTGTTCAGCTGTGATGGTCCTCACATATTTCAACCGTTTGTCCGCGCATCCCATGGTTGGCAAAGCGGGCGTCAACAACGACTACAGTTGGTATGTCGCCCCTATCGACCCGAGCGGGAACCCTTCAAGCACAGTTTACTCATCCGCCGGGTTCACATTTGACGTTGGCACCCGCGACGTTGTGGGAGGGGCGGTTAACTACGGTGCCTTTGGTTATCTTGCCCAAGACTTCCAATCCGACCCGCAAACCAGGGCAGACCGTGCGGTTCAGTATTTTTGGAAGCATGGAATGTGGGCGCGCTTTGACGGTTCGCCAACCGAGTCCAAAGTCAGGGCGGAGATCGATGCGGGACGTCCAGTTTATTTGAGCGTCCAGTTCTCTTCGGGCGGTCACATCATGGTGATTCGTGGTTACAACTCAACGCATCTGACCGCGACCGACCCTTGGGTGCGATCCGACCTGATCAATCGCGATTCGCATAACTACACTTGGGATGAGTTGCACTTCGGTGGCTCACAGAAATGGATGGTCAAGACACTTTCTCCTGTCACTGAAGGAGCGCGAGCGCGTTCCGTCGCCACGTTCAATGTTCGTCCTCAACCGAGCCTTGCTGCGGATTCCCCGGTCCGGATGCGATCGATAGGCGAGCTCGGCACTGTCCTTCTCGACCCCGAAAGGAGCTCTCCGTTTTGGAATGCCGATGGTTACACATGGGTGAAAATCCGGTGGGATAGCGATCAGTCTGTTGGTTGGTCCGCCATTGGAAGCGGTGACTCGCTCTGGATTGAGCCGCTCGATGCTCCGGTGACTACGTTTGTGGTGGCGCCGAGCGCTGGAGCGAACGGCAGCATCAGCCCGAGCGCGCCGCAGACGTTCAACAGCGGGGCCAACGTCCCCTTCACAGCACAACCCGCAGCCGGCTATGTCGTTGACCAATGGAAGGTGGACGGGACCGCGGTGCAATCGGGCGGCAACAGCTACACGCTGAACAACATCACCGCCAACCGCGGCGTCCAAGTGACCTTCAAGTTGGCACCGCCCGTGACCTACGCGGTGACGCCGAGCGCCGGGGCGAACGGCAGCATCAGCCCGAGCGCGTCGCAGATGGTCAGCAGCGGAGCCAACATCAGCTTCACGGCAACGCCCACGGCCGGCTATGTCGTTGACCAATGGAAGGTGGACGGGATCGCGGCGCAGCCGGGTGGTGCCAGCTACACGTTGAGCAACGTCACCGCCAACCGCGGCGTGCAAGTGACCTTCAAGCAGCGCATCGGCCCGGCGAGCATCGTGCGGCTCGGCACGGTCACGGGCGCACCGGGCGGCAGCGTCACGGTGCCGGTGGAACTGGTGAGCCAGGGCACCGAGAACGCGCTGGGCTTCAGCGTCGCGTTTGATGTCGCAAAACTCACCTTCATCAAGGCCGAACTCGACACGGACGGCGCGGGCGCGCAACTGGTCCCGAACGCCGCTCAGGTTGCCAGCGGCCGGGTGGGCCTGGTCGTGGGCCGCGCGGCGGGTCAGGTCTTCACCGCCGGCGTGCGACAGATCCTAAAGGTGGAGTTCGCGATCAAGGCGGGCCTTTCGGACACGTCCGTCCCACTCACGTTCGGCGACAGCCCGATCGCGCGAGAAGTCAGCGACGCGGCGGCCAACGGGCTGGTCGCCGATTTCCAACCTGGAGCGGTCAACGTGGTGACCGTCGTTGGCTTTGAGGCGGATGTGGCCCCGCGGCCGAACGGCAATGGCGATGGCGCGGTGCGAACAACCGACTGGGTGCAGGTCGGCCGTTTTGCCGCCGGACTCGACACCGCCGCGGCGGGCAGTGAGTTCCAACGCGCCGACTGCGCGCCACGCGCCACAGCCGGCGATGGCAAGCTTACGACTACCGACTGGGTGCAGGCTGGCCGATATGCGGCGGGATTGGATACTGTCTCGCCCGCCGGCGGGCCGGTTATCAGGGCGGCGGCCGTCGTCGCAACGCGCCACGGAACCCGACCGGCGGCATTGGTCACGCGGGTGATCCGGCTCGAGCAGGTCACCGCGCCGGTGGACCAAGTGGTCTCATTGCCCCTCCAATTGGACGCACAGGGCGACGAAAACGCGCTTGGCTTCAGCGCGAGCTTCGACCCGGCGCGGTTGGCTTACGAAGGCTTCATCGGCGGCACTGCCTTTGGTGCCGGTGCTCCCATCGTCAACACTGCGCAACAGGGCGAAGGCCGGGTCGGCGTGCTGCAAGCGTTGCCATTTGGTCAGCAACTGTCGGCGGGTTCGGTCAACTTGGGCACACTGCGCCTGCGCGTATTGCCTGCCGCCGCGGGGCAGACCGTTACGGTTGCGTTTGGCGATGCGCCCGTGGCGCGCGAGCTGTCCGACGCCGCGGCCAATCCGCTTGAGGTCGGCTGGGAGGCCGGCGCGGTCACGGTGCCGCGAACGCAGGGAGAGCCGAAGCGATTGAATGAAGTGACACTCAACACGGAGGCAATGGAACTTTCGTTGAACGGGGAAGCCGGCGAGCGCTTCGCAATCGAGTTCTCCACCAACCTGCGTGATTGGACGACGGTTGGAACCCATCTCATTCCCGCCACCGGTTCGCTACGGATCAGCCTGCCGCTAACCGCCGATCCCCAAGGCTACTATCGCGCCGTGGCGGCAGCGGCCGGTCCGGTCACGATCCAACCGGGACCCGCCACCGGGAAGGACATTTGGACTACGAGCGTCTACTCCTATTCGGATGCCGGCGGCGGCCCGGGCGGCGGCCGGAACAACTATCAACTGCGGGTCGGCGGTTGGGGCGACATCTACTATTCGCTGCTGGAATTCGACCTCCGTGCCGCGCCGAAGCAGGCCGAGTCGGCGGTGCTCTACCTTTACTGCTACCACCAATCGGGCGGTGGGACCCCAATGGACCTCCATCGCATCACCGAACCTTGGGATTGGCGCACGCAAGGAACCGGCGTCGACCGTGATCGCCTCTGGTGGGCGGACCGTCCAGAAGTGGAGCTTTGGAGCCCGGTGGAACTACCGGTTCCGGCAGCCGAACAATGGTATGCAATTGATATCACCGATCTGTATCGGGCTTGGCAGGACGGACTGTGGCCGAATCATGGGCTGCAGCTGCAGCCACTGCAATTCTTCGGCAACAACTTCAACGAGTTCTACAGTGCGGACTACGCCGACGATCCCAGTCTTCGTCCTAGGCTGGTGATTACTCCCGAGTAAATCCCTATTTCCGACGGAACGGCGGGAGCGGGCTAGACTGCGGCGCTTCCCGCCGGCTCCGGCCCGCGAGTGTAAGGATGGCCGGCAGCACCGTCAGGCCGGCGAGCATGCAGGTCGTGTTGCCGGCGCCTCGTCCGCGCCGCGGCGGATGGTGTCGAGGGCGGAGGTGCCGCGGAACGGGGGCCGGCCCGCCAGCAGTTCGTAGAGCACCGCGCCGAGGCCGTAAACGTCGGTGGCGGTGGTGAGTTCCGCGTTGCGCCCGCCGGCCTGCTCCGGCGCCATGTAGTTGGGGCTGCCGAAGACCCGGGCCGAGACCGTCAGGGAGCCATCCACCTCGTCGAGCAGCTTCGCCAGGCCGAAGTCGGTGACCTGGGGGCCGGCCGCGTCGTCCCAGAGGATGTTCGAGGGCTTGAGGTCGCGGTGGAGCACGCCGTGGTTGTGGGCGAAGGCGACTGCCCGGGCGGCCTTGGCGGTGGCGTCGGCGATTTCGCGCCAGTGGCCCGGCCGGGTGGCGGCCCATTGCGCGATGGTGCGGCCGCCGGGCACCAGCCGCATGGTGAAGTAGTGCTGCAGCTCGTGTTCCCCGATTTCGTAAACGGGCACGATGTTGGGGTGGTGCAGGTTCGCGGCGGCGTGCGCCTCGCGCTGGAACATGCGCAGCGCCTCGGGCCCGGCCAGTTCGCCGGCGAGGATCATCTTCAGCGCGACCTCGCGGTTCAGGCTGAGCTGCCGGGCGCGATAGACGACGCCCATGCCGCCGCGTGCCACTTCCGCCAGCAGTTCGTAGTCCCCGAATTGCCGGTTCCGGCCGGCCGGCACGAGGCCGGGCAGGTCATCCGGGGGCGCGTGCGGGTCGGCGCCGATCGCCAGCCCCAGCAGGCAGCGCGGACACCGCCAGCCCAAGTCCGCCGCGAGCGAATTGCCGCAGCCTTCGCAGCGCGTGGGCCGGGTTTCGTTCGGGGAAGTCGGATGAGACATGTAGCGTTCAGCGCTTCCTTACCGGAAAGCCGGCCAACTTTTCAGGTTAACTGGCCGCGGGGGCATCCGAGACCACCCGCAGCAGGTGGCGCAATTCGTCGTCCACCTCTTCGGGGGTGGCGACCGTGGCGGCGATTTCCTCGCGGAGCAGGTCGCCGTAGCGGCGCCGCATGCGGTGGATCGTCACCCCCACGGTGCTCTCGGCCATGCCCAGCTGTTCCCCGAGCTGCGCATACCCGTGGCGCCCGCCGGCGGCGGCCAGGAATGGCTGCACGGCTTCGAAGAGGTGCTCGCGGTCGGCCGCGACGTATTCCGTGCGCAGCCGCTGCAACACGCGATCCAGCACGGCCAGGGCCCAGGTGCGTTCGTATTGCCGTTCCGGGGTCAGCCCGTCACCGCTTTCCGGCAGGGCATTGGTTTCCGCCAGTTCCTCGAGCGAATCATGGGTTGCCCCGCCGCCGCGCATGCCGGCCAGTTGTTCCCGGTGCCGGTTGGCGAGGAAGTGGCGGAAGGAGGCCAGCAGGAAGTTCCGGAACCGCCCGCGATTGGGGTCGGCCCGGGCCAACGCCCGTTGCACCACCAAGTCGGCGAGGAAGCCCTGGGTGAGGTCCTGGGCGTCGTGTTCCGAGTGCCCCATGCGCCGGGCGAAGACGTAGAGGGGCTGCCAATACTGCCGGCACAGGCGCTCCAGGGCCGCGGCGGATTCCGCCTCGGATTCGCTGCCGGCGCGCAGGACCACGCTCCAGAGCGTGCTGGCAAACAGGCCGGCAGCACGCCGCTGCCCCGCCGGGAATTCCGAGTCGTGAATCCCGTTGGTTGGCTCCGGATGATTTGCCATGGGTAACCCCGGGAAACCTATCGGCGGAGGGACCGGCCACCCAAGGATTTATTCGGGAACGCCGCGGGTTTCCCGACCCCTTCGCGGCTCATTCCGCCTTGGCGATGGCGAGGTCCTGCTCGTGTTTGGCCCGGGCGCCCGCGATGTCGTAGCGGTCGTTGTCCTCGTGTGCCGGGTTCAACGGGGAGATGTCACGCAGCTTCTGGATGATCGGCGGCAGGTGCCGGATCAGATAATCCACTTCCTCGTCCGTGTTGTAGATGCCGAGGCTGAAACGCACCGAACCGCGCGCGCGCATCGGCTTCACGCCCATCGCGGACAGCACGTGCGACGGGTCCAACGAGCCGGTGGTGCAGGCGCTGCCGGAACTGGCGCAAATGCCGATCTGGTCCAACAGGAGCAGCACCGCTTCCGCCTCCACGAAGTCGAAGGCGATGTTCGCCGTGTTGGGCAGGCGGGGTTCCTTGGCGCCGTTGCGGATCGTGTTCGGGATGTTCGTGAGGATGAAGTTCTCGAGCCGATCGCGCATGGCCCGGACCCGGGTGTTTTCCTCGTCGAGCGTGGCCATCGCCAGCTCCGCCGCGCGGCCGAAGGCGACAATGTTCGCCACACTTTCGGTGCCCCCCCGGCGCCCCTTTTCCTGATGGCCGCCGATGATGTAGGGGGAGAATTTCGTGCGGCGCTTCACGTAGAGCATGCCGACGCCCTTGGGGGCGTGCAGCTTGTGCGCGGAGAGGGAGAGGAAATCCACGCCCAACTGCTTGACGTCGAGCTTGAGCTTGCCCGGCACCTGCACGGCGTCGGTGTGGCAAAGCGTATCTTTGCTCCGGCAGATGGCGGCGACTTCCTCGATGGGGAAGACCACGCCGGTCTCGTTGTTGGCATACATCACCGACACGATCGCGGTGTCGGGCCGGATGGCCTTTTCGAGCCGGTGGAGATCGAGCGAGCCGTCGCTCTCGACCGGCAGGTAGGTGACTTCGTAGCCCCGCTTCTGGAGGTGCTCGCCGAAATTGATGTTGGCACTGTGCTCCACGGCAGTCGTGACGACGTGTTTTTTGCCGGTGTTGAGTAGCGCGCTCTGGATGGCCGAGTTGTTCGCCTCGGTGCCGCAGCTCGTGAAGATGACTTCCTTGGGGTCGGCGTTGATCAGGGCCGCCACCTTGGCCCGCGCGGCCTCGACATGCCCGTGAACCTGGGCGCCAAAGGCGTAGGCGCTGGAGGGGTTGCCCCAGAGCTCGCGCAGGAACGGAATCATAGCGTCAACCACCTCCGGCGCGACACGGGTGGTGGCGTTGTTATCGAAGTAATAAACCTTTTGCGACTGGTTCATGATCAAATCGGACAGAAAAGCTCCGCTACGTTAGAGCCGGGCGAAACTCGCGCAAGAGTCCCGTTGCCGTCCATGAGTTTTGCGGGCGCCCTCGTGATCACGAGCGAGGCTGACTCCGGCGGGCCGACGCCAATCTGCCCAACCGGTTCGATGGCTGTGTCGTCAAGGTTCAGCAACAGGGACGGGCCAAGGTGAGGCTGAGGCTTGCGCCGTGGGCGCAAATCAAATGCCTGTAACGTAACCGTGACTGAGTTGACAGTGACTTGACGGGTCCATAACGGGTCCATAACGTCACGTCGGTCCGGGTTGTAGCACGTTTCTTCAGCGGGGTCCCCCACCCCCACCTCCTTGGCGTCTGCGGCCCGGACCACCTGTCTCCTTCCGCTGGGTTTCAACAGTTTCTGACAAATGCGTTGACTCCGGGAGCCTGGTCCGTAAAACAGCGCCCCGCTTCGCGGGGGTGTAGCTCAATTGGTTAGAGCGCTGCCCTGTCACGGCAGAGGTTACGGGTTCGAGCCCCGCCACTCCCGCCACTTTCCCGCAAGCGGCGGATAGGCCAGAGCAGGCCGATTCCCCCCAAGATGGATTGGGTTTCTCCGGTCCCTTCCTTTAATTCCCGGTCCCTGAATTAAAGGAAACAGCCCCATCCTTTCATTTCGATCCGCCTGCCGCCGCCGGGGAATCGCTCCACCGCGGGATGTCACCACGGCAGGCGATGCCGGGTGACGCTCACCGTTCGTTCGTTTGCGGGTAGTTCCAGCGTCAGCCAGCCGCCGTCTTTCAGGGCTTGGCAACCGGTAGGGGCGGGGCAGAGGGCGATCCGGAAGTGGTTCCAGCAACCGGCGCTGTTCAGGGCGGTGGAAAGGCGCCGCGCGGTCACCCCGAGGATGTTCAGCCGGGGCATGCCGGCGAGGAGGCGGGCCACTCGCCAGATCGCCGGCGTGTGAATGTGACCAATGATGGTGCGTTCCACCTGATGTAGCCGCGTTCGGACCTCGGGCAGGTCCCAGAGAAACCGGAGCGCCGTGGGATCGTGGACGAAGAGCAGCACCCGCGCCTGGGCCGGCAAGCGGGCGAATTCCAGCGTGATCCGGGCCTGAAGATTCGCCTGGGCTTCCCGCCATAGGGCGGATTCCGCGGGTAATCCCTCCGCCTCGAACACCGGCCAGGCCAAGGGGGTGGAGGCGAGGCCGAACAGGACGTAGTGGCCGAACTCCCGGTGCCAGAAGCGGCTCAAGCCCAGCTCGCGTTCGCAGCGGAGCAGGCTCTCCCAGCGGGGCCCGCCGGCGCCACCGAACAGGCTCTTCTTGCCGAGGTCATGGTCGCCGATCGTGGCGAGGAGACGGTCTCCGTAGGCCGACCGCAGTTCCCCGAGGGCGAGGGCCGCGCTTTCTAGGGCCGCGTCGTCGCTCACCCCGACGTAGCCGGAATCAATCGTGAAGTCGCCATTGGCCACGACGAGATCGGGCGCCGGGTTGGCGGCGATGATCCGGCCGAGCTTGTCGTTGTGGGCGAAGGGGTCCCGCAGCCAGAAATGGTGGCGCCACAGGTGGGCGAAGCCGCGGGCGACGGCATTCGGCATGACGCGGGCCTCGTGGCCCCGGCGGGTCTGTTCCTGAGGGCCGGCAAAGTGGAGGTCGGAGACGACGAGGAGTTTCATGCCGTGCATTTCAGGCGACGGACGGCTCGACGGCGTCGCCACCGAGTTGTTGCCACCATTGGTGATAGAGGCGTTCCAAGGTTTCGCGGGGATCTTCCACCAGCAGGGCCTCCTTGATCTTGGTGGCATACATGCCGAAGGACAGGGGGGCAACGTGCGTCACTGGTCGCAGGCGGATGGGCAGGGATTGCCCGTGCAGTCGCGCCAGAAACCGCATGGCGGCGGGCGCGTCGAGAAACGAGTGGGTGGCATCGCGGCGGGCTTCGCGGAGCAGCACGTGATCCGGCTCGTGTTGCACCAGCACGTTGAAGATCACCTCGGCGGACCATTGGAGTTTTCGCGCCGACTTCTGTTCGCCGAAGAAGTTGCGGTAGACCATCAGCCCGGTCTGGGCCGCGCCGCGGAAGTGGTATTTTAGGAGGTCGGAGCGGGTGAGCGCTTCGGTCAGGTCTGCGTCAAAACCGTCCGGCGACAACAGCGGGCGCAGGTCGTTTTCCGCGAGCGCCTGGTGGGCCGCCACCGTCAGCACGAATCCGTAGTCGTCGGGGGTGGCGACCGCGTTGCCGCCGCGCAGCCGGGACAGGCGCAAGGCGGCCACCCGGCTCAGGGCGTCGTTGGCCGCCCGGCCGATCAGGGCGTGGAAGAAGTAGTGGCGCGAAGTTCCGGAGGCGGGCGCCGCGGACTCGGGCTGGGCCGGAGCGGCACCCCGGAGCGGGGTGGTCGCTTCCACCGGGAACAGGAACGGGGCGACCTCGCGCCGGGCGGGTGCGGTGCGAGGTTTCGCCCGAACGGTGCGCGGGCGGGGCTCGGGGTCAGGTTCCGGTTCGCCGACCAACTCCTCGACCAGCAGGAAATCCCCGGTGGGAATCTCGCTGACCTGCGCCTGGGCCGCGTGGATGCGGAAGATGATCTCCGCGTTGGGACGTTCGATTTCGAGCCGCTCGGCGATCCACGGAATCAGGGAAGGGGATTGGTTGACCGGCAGACATTCCAGCTTGGCCCGCAGCTCGGCGCGAAACGCGGAGATTTCCTGACCCACCCGGTTCGACAACGGCATCTTATTGGCACCCCAGCGGGGGACGGTGGGCGTCGCGCCGTCGGCGCGGGTCACGTAGGCCTCCATCATGCCGACGCGCTCGAGCCGGACCGGCCGGCCGCCGAGCGTGAAGACATCGCCCGGGCGCAATCCGCGCAGGAACGATTCCTCGACGGTGCCGAGCTGGGTTTGGCGCAGGATGACCCGGACCACGCCGTCGTTGGGAATGGTGCCGACATTCTGGAGGAAGTCGCGGCGGGCCGAGCCGGCGCGGGCCTCGAAAACGCCGCGTTCGGTATCGAGGACGATCTTGCCGAAGACATCCGTGTATTGCTGACGGAGCGATTTTCCGCCGCCGGCGAGATAGTCGAGCACGTCGTCGAATTCCGCCCGGCTCAGGTGGCGGTAAGGCCAGGCGCCGCGGACCAGCTGATACGCCGCGTCGCAACCAACCTCCCCAAGGCAACCCAGGCTCATGAGGTGCTGCGCGAGCACGTCCAGCGGCGCCTCGGGGATGCGAACGCCGTCGAGGTGGCCAGCCCGCGCGAGTTTGGCCGTGGCGGCGCATTCGACAAGGTCGTTGACGTTTGTGGCCATGAGCAAGCCGCGGCTGACTTCGGCCAGGTTATGGCCCGCCCGCCCGGTGCGCTGGAGCGCCTTGCTCACGCCCTTCGGCGTCGAGAGCATCACCACG
>JBIIUN010000233.1:0-7652 GCA_044339945.1 Kapaibacterium sp. (SeqCode) | reverse complement strand
TCATCAACTGGCAGCAGGATCCCTTCTCCAACTGGAACGCCCGCCTGGTCTTCCCTGACAAGATGGAGGAGCTCCGCGTCGAGATCGAACTCGTCGCGGAGATGGCGGTGCACAACCCGTTCGACTTCTTCTTGGAGGAGTCCGCACAGATCTTCCCGTTTGCCTACGAGGCCGGACTGAAGAAGGAACTCGCGGCGTTCATGGAGCTGCCGACGCCGACTCCCAAGCTGCTCGCCCTCGTCGATGAGTTGCTCGCGAAGTATCTTACCGCGAAGGCCCGCACAATCGACTTCCTCGTCGAGGTCAACCAACGGCTCCAGCACGACATCAAATACACCATCCGGCTCGAACCCGGCGTGCAGACGCCCGAGGAAACCCTCACCAAACTCAGCGGCTCGTGTCGCGACACCGGTTGGCTGTTGGTGCAAACCCTGCGTTCGATGGGCTTCGCCGCCCGTTTTGTCTCCGGCTACCTGATCCAACTCACCCCGGATGTGAAGTCGCTCGACGGCCCGAGCGGCACCGAGGTGGATTTCACCGATCTGCACGCTTGGTGTGAGGTTTACCTGCCGGGCGCCGGCTGGATCGGCTTTGACCCGACCAGCGGTCTGCTCGCGGGCGAAGGCCACATCCCGCTTAGCTGCACTCCCGAACCGGCGAGCGCCGCGCCGGTCAGCGGCGCAGTCGACAAGTGCGAGTCCACGCTCCACCACGAAATGAAGGTGACCCGGATCTACGAGTCACCGCGCGTCACCAAGCCCTATACTGAGGAACAATGGGCCGAAATCGAGCGACTCGGCCACGCCATCGACGCCGACCTGGCGAAGAATGACGTCCGGCTCACGATGGGTGGCGAACCGACCTTCATCTCGATCGACGATCCGGATGGTCCGGAGTGGAACTTCACCGCGACCTCCCCGAAGAAACGCCAACTGTCGGACGAACTGCTCAAACGACTGCGGACCAAGTTCGCGCCCGGCTCACTCGTCCATTACGGACAGGGCAAATGGTATCCCGGCGAATCCCTGCCCCGGTGGGCGTTTGGTTGCTACTGGCGAAAGGACGGCCAACCCATCTGGCTGCGCGACGAACTGATCGCCGAGGAGGCCGCCGATTACCGGCACACCGCCGACCATTCGGCGAAGTTCATCCAGGCTCTCAGCACCCGGCTCGGCGCGGACCCCAAGTGGGTTCTACCGGGCTACGAAGATCCGTTCTACCACGTCTGGAAGGAGCGCCGGCTTCCCGCCAACGTTGATCCGCACAAATCCAATCTGAAGGACGAGGAGGAACGCATCCGCCTCGCCAAGATCTTGGAGCAGGGACTCGACAGCGTCGTCGGCCATACGCTCCCGATCCAGCGGGCTTGGCGGAATCACGAACCCGTCTGGGTCAGCGGCCCATGGTTCCTTCGCGCGGAACGCCTCTACCTGATGCCTGGCGACTCGCCAATGGGTCTCCGCCTTCCGTTGGACTCGCTGCCTTGGGTCAAGGAATCCGACTACCCTTACGTCAACGAACTCGACCCTACGGTCGAGCGCCCCCCGCTCCCGTCGCCGGACGAATTCCGCCAGCGCTACCTTCGTTCCGACACCCCCGCTCGCCGGCAAGCCGCGGCTTTGCGGCGACGCGGCCAAACCGAGGAGGAGTCGAAGAAGGAAGCCCAGCGAGAAGACCCTACCCGCGTGCCCAAGAGCGGTGAATCCGCCTCCTGGATCGTCCGCACCGCGCTTTGCGTGGAACCGCGACAAGGCAAGCTCCACGTCTTCATGCCGCCCGTCGCGACATTGGAAGATTACCTGGAACTCGTCGCCGCCGTGGAAGACACCGCCGCCCAGTTGGGCACGCCGGTCGCCGTCGAGGGCTATACCCCGCCGCGCGACTCCCGGCTTCAGGTGCTCAAGGTCACGCCTGACCCCGGCGTCATCGAGGTCAACCTCCACCCCAGCAAATCCTGGGACGAACTGGTGGAACGAACCACGGTGCTTTACGAAGAAGCCCGCCAGACGCGGCTCGGCACGGAGAAGTTCATGGTGGACGGCCGGCACACCGGCACGGGCGGCGGCAACCACATCCTGATCGGTGCGGAAACCCCGATTGATTCGCCGGTATTGCGCCGCCCCGATCTGCTGCGTTCGCTGATCGCCTATTGGCAAAACCACCCGTCACTCAGCTGGCTCTTCAGCAGCCTGTTCATCGGCCCGACGTCACAGGCGCCCCGGGTCGACGAAGCGCGCAATGACTCGCTCTACGAACTCGAAGTCGCCTTCAAGGAACTGGACCGGCAACTCGGCTTCGCCGCGGGCCAGGCGGTGCCGCCTTGGCTGTCCGACCGCCTTTTCCGGAACCTGTTGATCGACTCCAGCGGCAATACGCACCGCGCCGAGTTCAGCATCGACAAGCTCTACTCGCCCGACGGCAGCGCGGGCAGGCTCGGTTTGGTCGAGATGCGCGCCTTCGAGATGCCGCCGCACGCGCGCATGAGCCTCGCCCAACACCTCCTCCTACGCGGGCTTGTGAGCAAGTTCTGGAAGGAGCCCTACTCCAACGGACTCGTTCGCTGGGGCACCGACATCCACGACCGCTGGATGCTGCCGCACTTTTGCGAGACCGACTTCAAGGACGTCGTCCGCGACCTGCGCGACTCCGGGTATCCGTTCGAGTTCGACTGGTTCGCGCCGCACTTCGAGTTCCGTTTCCCGCGCATCGGCGACTTCGCCCAACGCGACGTTGAGGTTGAACTCCGGACCGCACTCGAACCGTGGCACGTCCTCGGCGAAGAAGGCGCGGCCGGTGGCACTGTGCGTTACGTGGATAGCTCGCTTGAACGCCTCCAGGTGAAGGCCCGCGGCCTGATCGGCGACCGCTTCGCTGTCACTGTCAACGGCCGTCGGGTTCCGCTGCATGCCACCGGCACCAACGGGGAAGCCGTGGCCGGTGTGCGCTACCGCGCGTGGCAGCCGCCCAACTGCCTCCAACCCACCATCGGTGTCCACGCCCCGCTCGTGTTCGATCTCTTCGACACCTGGAACAAACGCTCGCTCGGTGGCTGCCAGTATCACGTCGCCCATCCCGGCGGCCGCAGCTACGACACCTTCCCGGTGAACAGCTACGAAGCGGAGAGTCGCCGTCTGGCGCGCTTCTTCACGCACGGTGCGACCCAAGGGAAGTTCACCGCGCCTGCGGAGCCGTTGAGTCAGGACCTCCCGTTCACGCTCGATCTGCGCTTGCCGGCATAGGTTCGATCGCCACGCCGCAGCCGGGAAAGTTCGCGCTCCCAGCGTTGGCCCATTTCTCTCGGGCGCCGACACCGTCGCTTGCGTCGGCGCCGTTCGCTTTCCACACTCAGCCCATGAAGAAGGACGTGTTGCCCGTGCAAATTCGCGGCCTGCTACCCGCCAACAGCGGGGTGGCGCTCTTTCTCGGCAATGACGAGAAGGTCTTCGTCATCCAGGTGGAGCACAACATGGGCGCCGTCATCGGCATGGCCCTGCGCGGCACGCATCACGAGCGCCCGCTCACGCACGATCTCATCGGCAACATCTTCCAGGGCTTCGGCATCTCGGTGGAACGGGTCGTCATCACCGAACTCCGCAACTCCACCTACTTCGCCCGCCTGATCCTGAAGCAGGAAAACGAACTCGGCTCCAAGCTCGTCGAACTCGATGCCCGCCCCAGCGACTGCCTCGCCATCGCGGCCGCGCAGAAGAAGCCGATCTTCGTCACGACCAAGCTGTTCCAGTCCGTTGAGGACATGACGGAGGTGCTCACGCGCATCGGCGAGGAAAAGCAGACCGGCGAAGGCGACGAGCCGGAGCAGACCTGATGGCGAAGGCAGCCGCCAATTCCGCGCCGCTCCTGCTCGTGTGCGGCGACGACGATTTCACGGTCAAACAGAAGGCCCGCGCCTACTTTGACCAGTGGTCCGCCGAGCTCGGCGGCATGGATCACGAGATCGTGGATGCCACCGCCGGCAATTCCGGTGAAGCACTGAACCGCATCGGCCGCCTTCGCGAGGCGCTCAACACGCTGCCGTTCTTCGGCGGGGCCAAGGCGGTCTGGTTTCGCGATTGCAACTTCCTCGGCGAGGACCGCACCTCCGCCAGTGCTGCGGTGACCGAGGAACTCACCCAGCTCGCGGACGAAATGAAGGCCTTCCGTTGGGACGGCGTGCGGCTGTTGATCTCCGGATCCAAGCCCGACAAGCGACGCTCGTTCTACAAAACAGTCGAGAAGCTAGGCTCAGTCGAGTCCTTCAATGCCCTTTCGTCCGACGACAAAGACTGGGCCGGCAAAGCCGAATCGGAAGCCCTGCGCCTCTTCCGCGCCGGGAACAAGGACATCGCCGACAACGCACTGGCGGAACTGGTCACCCGCGTTGGCCCCAACCTGCGCGCCCTCGCCAACGAGGTGGAGAAACTCTCCCTCTACATCGGCGCCCGGCCCGAAGTGCTGCTGGCCGACGTGCAGACAATGACCACGCCGCAGAAGCTGGCGAAAGCCTTCGCCCTGGGCGAAGCACTGGGCGAACGCGACCTGGCCAAGTTGCTCCGCGTGCTGGATCAGGAGCTGTGGGAAATCCGCACCGGCGTGGACAAAAAGAAATCCGAGATCGGCCTGCTCTACGGGCTCATCTCGAAAGTGCGGGCCTTGCTGATGCTCCGGGAACTCCGTGATCAAGGTCTCCTGAAGCCCGCCCGCGACTACAATTCCTTCAAGGCCCAGCTCGACCGCCTGCCCACCACCTCTTTGCCGGACGACAAGCGATTCAACCCGCTCGCAGGCCATCCGTTCGTGCTCTTCCAGGCAGCGCGCCAGGCGGAAAACTACACGGTGCCCGAGCTCATTCGCGCGATGGATACGCTGCTCGGGGCCAACGTGAAGCTGGTGAGCAGCGGCCTAGATGAGGCAATGGTGCTTCAGCAGTCGTTGGTGGAAATTGTCGGGCTGGCGGTGAAGCGGTCAGGGCATTGAATTCACGTTCCCCTCCGTGATAGCCCCATCCGAGGGCGTCCACTTCAGCCCAAAGCTCACCCCGGAAAGCAAAAAGCGCCCCCGGCGAACCGGGAGCGCTTGGAATTTCGAGGCGTTACTGAAGATCAGTAAACCGTGGTCGACTCTTCTTCGACCACCGGCGACTTCAGTTCCGAGCAGGTCAAGGTGACCTTCTGGCGGGCGTCGCCCACTGATCCACCCTTCACGACAATCGTGTAGGTGAAGGACTGCTTCGACTTCAGCACGGGCACGGTCGGGAAGGTAACCTTCTTGCCGCTCACGGTGCCCTGAGCCGAACTGACCGGGTTGGTCTCGGTGTCGCTCTCATACGTGGTCGCCAAGTTGGTCAGGTCAGCATTGCCCTGGTTGGTAACGCGGATGGTGTAAGTGGTGGTTTCGCCGACCTGAATTGGGTCAGGATCGTCCACTACTTCGAGGAGGACGCCCGGGACGCCCTTCCAGACGGTGCAGGCCTCGGCGTTTTCACGCAGACCTTCCTTGGTGGAGATGCTGGCCGCATTGCACCAGCGGCCAATCTGCGAGCTGGTCAGCACGACGTCGAAGCTCTTGCTCTCGCCCGCCTTGAGGGTGCCGACATTCCACGTCGCCGTGTTGCCAGAGACCGTGGCGCCCTGGGCGCTGACAATCCGGGTCTGAGCCGGAGCGGTATCGGTCACCACCACACCGGTCAGGTCGGTGTCGCCGATGTTGGAAGCCTTGACGGTGTAGCTGGCCTGTTTGTTGACCAACTGCTCGGCAGTGCCGGACTTCTCCAGTTTCAGGCCGGGCTTGACGACCAAGGTGCAGGCATCGTCCTGAACGCTCGCGGTGTTGGAAGCCGTAGCGACAGCGACGTTGCAGTGACGGCCACGTTCGGCCGCCTTGAGGGTGACCGGAATCGTCTTCGAAGCACCCGGCGCTAGGTCGCCGACAGTGGTCGGGATTTCGCGGACGCCGCCCAAGCCGGCAGGAACCTTGTCAGTGACGACGACGTTCTTGGCGACCGAGGTGCCGACGTTCTTGACGACAATGTTGTAGGCCACATCGCTGCCGAGCTGGGCCACTTCAGGGCCGGTTTTGTCGATCGCGAGCTGCGCCTTACCCACCACGGTCTTGGCGCAGACGCGAGGATCGGCCTTCACGGTGGCGCAGGAAGCCAGCGTGCCTTCGCGGTCGGGCTTGACGGTGACCTTCAGGGACTTGGATTCGCCGGCATCCATGTTCCCGAGGTTCCAGACCAAAGTATTGCCGCTGACGGAAGCCTGAGGTTCGGTGCTCACCAGCGAGCAACCGTCCGGAATCTGGTCGGTCACCACCACATTGCCGGCGCATCCAACCGCCATCGGCTTGAGCTCGTAGGTGAACGGCTCACCCAAGGTCGCTTCGGCAGGCATCGTCTTGGTCATGTGGACCAAGCCGCTGTTGATCACCGAGCAATTGCCGGCAGGCACAGGGGCGGTTTCGGCAGGCTTGGCCTGGGCGACGACGGGCTCACCGGTGCTTTTGAAATAGGGGGAACGGCCGGTGTAGAAGTCACCGACGATCACTTCGTAGTTCTGGCGCTCACGAATTTGGTCGCTGCTCCGCGGATTGCTTTGGGCACTGACTCCCGTGAGGTTCGCCAAAGTCGCGAGGGCGACGACGAACCCGCAGGTCAATGACTTACGGTAGGGGTTGCTAACGCTCATGTGTGAGTATCTTGGTATGTGGTTTCCTTCGTCAAAACGGATGCGGACGCAAAAGATCTTTGCCTGCGGAGGGAGTCGCAATTCCTAGCCAGACTGTCAAGTTGGCCGTCAAAGTGATTCAGACAAATGGAGCGGGCGAAGGGAATCGAACCCTCGTAACCGGTTTGGAAGACCGGCGCTCTACCATTGAGCTACGCCCGCGCCTCAGTTGCGGGCCGTAAGTAACCGACCCAAGGCCCGGAGCGCAAGCGATTGCTTAACCAAAGCGGGGCGCGCTGACGCGGGCCTTCGTCTCTTTTCGCGCGGCCGCCAGTTCGCGCGCCAAACGGATTGCCGATTCCATGCTGGATGAGTCCGCGATCCCCTGGCCCGCGATGTCGTAGGCCGTGCCGTGGTCCGGGGAGGTTCGGACAAACGGCAAGCCCACGGTCCAGTTCACGCCGTTCTCGAAGGCCACCATCTTCAGGGGCACCAAACCTTGGTCGTGATACATCGCCACGACTGCGTCAAATTCACCGCCGAAGGCCCGCGCAAACAAGGTATCCGCCGGCACCGGGCCGACACAGTTGATCCCCGCCGACCGGGCCGCTTCAACCGCCGGTCCGATGAGGTCAATTTCTTCGCGTCCCATTCGGCCGCCTTCCCCGGCATGGGGATTTAGCCCGCAAACCCCGATGCGCCGGCGCGGCAAACCGAGTTGTTCGCACGCCAGCGAAGTCAGCTCAATCGTATGCCGGATTCCTTCGCCGGTGAGCGCCGAAGCGACGTCCTTTAGCGGAAGGTGGGTCGTCGCTAACGCCACCCGCAGCCAGCGGGCGCGGTCATCATGCCCGAGAAGCATCATTGCCGTCCGGGTCGTGCCGGCCATTTCGCTCAGGAACTCCGTCTGGCCGACAAACGGGTGGCCCGCCCTCAAGATGGATTCCTTGCTAACCGGCGCCGTTACCAAACCGTCAAATTCGTCGGCCA
>JBIIUN010000281.1:0-6925 GCA_044339945.1 Kapaibacterium sp. (SeqCode) | reverse complement strand
CTGATCCTGCTCGACGGCTACGCGGGCCACATCATCGAGGCGTTCGGCACTTTCGTCGTCCGCGGCAACTACGTGGTCGGCTTCGTGGTTTTCTTCATCCTCGTCCTGATCAACTTCGTCGTCATCACGAAGGGCGCCGGCCGCATCGCCGAGGTCGCGGCGCGGTTCACCTTGGACGCCATGCCCGGCAAGCAGATGGCCATCGACGCGGAACTGGCCGCCGGCGTGATCAACGAGGAGCAGGCCCGCACCCGCCGCCGCAAGGTGGAACAGGAGGCGGACTTCTACGGCGCGATGGACGGTGCCAGCAAGTTCGTCCGCGGCGACGCCATCGCGGCGGTGCTGATCACCCTGATCAACGTCCTTGGCGGCTTCGCGATCGGCGTGGCCCAGCGGGACATGAGCATCACCGAATCGCTCCAGCACTACACGCTGCTGTCGATCGGCGACGGGCTGGTGTCCCAGATTCCCGCGCTCATCACCTCGCTCGCCGCGGGCATGCTCGTGACCCGCGCCGCGGCCAAGGACAGCCTCGGCAAGGAGCTCGGCCGGCAGCTGACGACCCATCCCAAGGCCCTCTACATGCTCTCCGGCCTGCTGACGTTCATGTCGCTCGTGCCCGGGCTGCCGCTGGTGCCGTTCCTGATGCTCGGTGCCGGCTGCTACGCCCTCGCCCGCAAGCTGGAGCAAGGCATCGCCGCCGCCGCACTGGCCGCGCAGCCCAAGGCCGGCCGGGCCGGTGCAAATGCCAATGGCGCCCCGGCGGCACCGGGAGCCGCCGGGGCCGCCACGGGCGGGGCCGGCGAGAAACTGGAATCGCTGCTCAGCATGGACACCCTCCAGATCGAGCTCGGCTACGGCCTCGTGTGCCTCGCCGACACCCGCAAGGGCGGTGACCTGCTGGAGCGCGTCACGGGCATCCGCCGGACGTTCGCCCAGGAAATGGGCATGGTCATTCCGCCGATCAAGCTGCGCGACAACCTCCAGCTCGGCGCGAACGAATACCGCTTCCTCCTCAAGGGCAACGGCATCGCCACCGGCAACCTGATGCCCGGCTACTGGCTCGCGATGAACGCCACCAACAGCCGGACCACGCTCCGCGGCGTGCCCACCGTCGAACCAGTCTTCCAACTGCCGGCGACCTGGGTCACGGAAACCGAGCGCAAGACGGCCGAGGTCAACGGCTACACGGTCGTCGATGCCGCCTCCGTGCTGGTCACCCACCTTTCGGAAACCGTCCGGCGCAACTGCCACGAGGTCCTCAGCCGCCAGGACGTCCAGGTGCTGCTCGACAACCTCAAGCAGACCCACCCGACCGTCGTGAATGAGCTGGTGCCGGCCCTGCTCAGCGTCGGCCAAGTGCAGCGGGTCCTGCAAAACCTGCTCTCCGAGGGCATTTCCATCCGCAACCTCGCGGGCATCCTCGAAAAGGTCGGGGACTTTGCCACGACCACGAAGAATCCCGACGAACTCTCGGAATACGCGCGCCGGGCGCTGGGCGGCCAGTTGGTGAAGCCGTTCCAGACCGCCAAGGGCGCGCTGCGGGCCATCACCCTCGACGCAAAGCTAGAACAGCAGATCGCGCAGGGCGTCCGCCATTCGCCCACCGAAGTCACGCTGATGCTCGAACCGCGGGTCGCCCGCCACGTGGTCGAATCTCTTTCCCGGCACATCCAGCAGATGCTCGCCGCCGGCACGCCGCCGCTCGTGCTGTGCGCGCCGCAGATCCGGCTGGCGTTCCGGCGCTTCTTCGAGACGACCTTCGCCGACCTCAACGTGCTCGCCTACACCGAGGTGCCTGCCCGCGTGGAAATCCAGAGCGCGGCCGTGGTTCCCGGCATGGATTGAACTTCGCCCGCTGAACCGTGCCCCCCCAGACCTTCATCGCCGATTCCGCCGCCGACGCCCTGATCCAAATCCGGGCGCAACTGGGGCCGGACGCCGTGGTGCTGAACGTGCGGCAGGTCGCCGGCCCGGGCATTGCCCGGCTCTGGCAGAAGCCCCGGATCGAAGTGGTCGCCCATGTCCCCGAGGCGCCCGCGCCCCCGATTCCCGCCCCGACGCCGCCCCCCGCCCTCGCGCCCGAGCGGCCGGGCCTAGACGAACTTCGGCGTGAACTGGCGGAAATCCGTGACCGGATGGACCTGGAACGGCGCCTCGCCGCCGCCCAAGTCGCCCGCGAAACTCCGCGGCCCAGCCCTGTGCCCATCGCCCCGCAGTCCGCACCGGCACCCGCCCGGATTCGGGAAGCTCGACCCGCGGTTGCCCGCGCCCCGACGGCCGCAGGTTGGCGAGTGGGCGGGCTCCTGGAACAGGCCGGTCTCAACCGGGTGCATGTGCAGCGGATTGAGGACGAACTGGAAGAACAGTTCGGCCCGACGGCGCCGCCCGAACTCCCGGAGGAACTGGCGCTTGCCCAGCAAGTGCTCGGCGGTTTCTGGCGGCCGGCCCCACCCTTGGCCGAGGGACACCAGCGGCCCCACGTCTTTCTCGGCAGCCCCGGTTCGGGCAAGACGACGCTGCTCTGCAAGTGGCTCGCCCAAAGCGTTCTGCTGGAAGGCCGGACGGCCCACGTCTGGCGGCTGGACGGCAGCACGGCCAACACCGCGGAGGCGTTGAGCGTTTACGGCGAGATCCTGGGCGTGCCCGTCGTCCGATTCTGGCGCGGCGCCGAGGAAAGCGAAGGCGCCGACCTCACCTTCATTGACCTGCCCGGCTTCAATCCCCGCGACGAACACGCTGTGACCGCCGTGCGTGGACTATTGGCCAACGTAACCGGCGCGCAGCTCCACCTCGTGGTCAACGCCGCCTACGAGATCCCGCTGTTGCTGGGCCAAATCCGGGGCCTGAGCCAGTTCGGCGAGGCCGACCTCTGCGTGACGCATCTCGACGAGGAACCGCGCTGGGGAAAGCTCTGGAATCTGGCGCTCGGAACAAACTTGCCGCTGCGCTTCCTCAGTGCCGGGCAAAATATTCCCGGAGACCTGTTCGCCGCGTCGGCCGAAAAGATATTTTCGCGCCAATTCAGCGGTATTTAGGGGCTTTTTCGCCCGCCGCCACAGTCCTTCGCCAGCTGGCAAACCGGCTGCTTCACGGTGAATCACTGAGTGAACCATGAAGAAACTGATGCTCATCGGAGGTATGCTGGGGTTCGTGATCGGGATCATTTTCGGCCGTCTGCAGGCCGCGGAGGATTCCACCGTGCTTTGGCGCTCCTGTGTGGCTGCCCTCGTCGCCGGCTTGCTGATGCGGTGGTGGGGGCAGGTTTGGGTCCGCGGCATCCAACAGGCCCATGTCGAACGCCTCACCAAGCAACAACGTAACTGAGTCCACCCGGCACCCAACTCTCAATCCCAGCCAGCATCCCCATGACTGCGATCCCTGAACCCGCCACGTTGACCTACGGACGCAACCGCAAGCCCGCTCCGAACGGCCGCCGCCGCAACTACGTCAACCCGGGCAGCACCGCCGAGTCGGAGCTGGTGGAGCGCTACCTGCCGCTGGTGAAGACCGTCGTCGGCCGCGTTGCCATCAACCTCCCGTCGCACGTCAACCTCGACGACCTGAACAGCGCCGGGCTCGTGGGCCTGCTCAATGCCGTCCGCAATTTCGACCCCGAGGGCGGCAGCTCCTTCGAATCCTACGCCCGCGTCCGCATCCGGGGCGCCGTGCTCGACGAACTGCGCCGCCTCGACTGGGTGCCCCGCTCGGTGCACGACAAGGCCCGCCGGGTCCAGTCCGCGATCCAGGAGCTCGAACAGAAGAACGGCCAGGTGCCGACCCCCGCGCAGGTCGCCCGCGCCCTCGAGCTCACTCCCCGCGAATACGAGGAACTGCTCGAGGAAATCCGCCCCGCCACCTTCGTCTGCCTCGACGCCGCGCCCGGACCCGACGGCGAGAGCGACAGTGACTCTTCCCGTTACGACACCGTCGCCGACGAGTCCCAGGAGAACCCCGTGGACGTGACGGCCCGCCGCGAACTGAGCCGCATGATCGCGGAACGCATCAACCACCTGCCGGAAATGCAGCGCAAGGTGCTCGCCCTTTACTACTTCGAGGACCTGCGCCTGCGGGAGATCGCCGAAGTCTTCGGCGTCACCGAATCCCGCATCTGCCAGATCCATTCCCAAGCCGTCCTGACCATCCGCGCATACGTCGAGAATCTCGAATGCGATGACGCCGCGTAACCGGCTGCCCTGCGACCCCCAAGCCTGATCCCCCATGCTCATCATCATCGGCTCCATCATCGTGCTCGCCGCAGTCCTCGGGGGCTTCGTCATGGCCGGCGGCCAAATCATGGCGCTGAACCAGCCCTCGGAATACGTCGTCATCCTGGGTTCCGCCGCCGGCGCGATGGTCATCATGGCGCCGATGCGGGTGCTCAAGGGCCTGGTGGCCCAGATCATCGGCTGCCTCAAGGGCTCGCCCTACACCAAGACGGCCTACGAGGAACTCTTCAAGGCGCTCTACGAGCTGTTCATGCTCGGCCGCCGCAACGGCATGGTGGCCCTCGAGGAACACGTGATGAATCCCGGCTCCAGCAGCATCTTCACGAAGTATCCGACCTTCGCGAAGAACCACCACGCGGTGGACCTGCTGTGCGGCGCCCTCCGCCCGATCATCGACGGCAAGGTGAAGCCCGACCAACTCGACAGCCTGATCCAGATCGAACTGGACACCATGGAGGAGGAACATCACCAGCCCGTGTCCGTCCTGACGAAGGCGGCGGACGCCATGCCCGGCTTCGGCATTGTGGCGGCCGTGCTCGGCATCGTCATCACCATGGCGTCCATCGGCGGCCCGCCCGACGCCATCGGCCACCACGTCGCCGCGGCGCTGGTCGGCACGTTCCTGGGCATCCTGGTTTCCTACGGTTTCCTTAATCCGCTCGCCGTTGCCATGGAGTTCGCCGGCGCCGCGGAAATGACCTACACGCGCTGCATCGCCAAGGCGGTGGTCGGCTTCGTCAACGGCATGGCGCCGATCATGGCCGTCGAACTGGCCCGTCGCGCGCTGACCTCCGACGTGAAGCCCTCGGCGGAAGACCTCGAAACGATCCTGAAGGGCGCCAAGTAGTTTTCCCCACTCCCAACTTCGACTTCCATGGCAAAGGGCAAACATGGTCATCACGGCGGCGCCTGGAAGGTCGCCTACGCGGATTTCGTCACCGCGATGATGGCCCTTTTCCTCGTGCTCTGGCTGACCGCCCAAGACCAGAAGATCAAGGAGGCGGTTGAACGGGCCTTTCGCCATCCGTTCTCGTCCCCGAACCCCGGCGCCACCGGCATCATCCAGACCAAGGACCCGCAGCCCGTAAGCGGCGAAAAGGGCAAGTGGGATTCCTCTTCGGCCGTCGAGTTGAACATGCTGCGGAACCTGATGCAGGACTTGCTCCGGACCTTGCCCGCCAACGAGGAAAACCCCATGGAACAGACCGTGAAGGTCGAACCGATCCCCGATGGCATGCGGGTCTCCATCTTCGACCGCAACCACGAGCCCGTCTTCCAAGACGGGGCCGCCAGCTTCACCAAATATGGCCGCTGGGTCTTCGAAACCCTCGCCTGGGACCTGTCGCGTTACAGCAAGTTCCAGATCGAGCTGGAAGGCCACAGCGAACAGGGGCGGCAGGCTTCCGACGCCGACTACGGCGTGTGGGAACTCACTTCCGATTACGCCAATGCCGCCCGTCGCCTGCTGATCCAGAACGGCGTGCAAGAAGAGCAGATGCGCAAGGTGGCCGGATTTGGCGCGACCAAACCCCTGCCCGACCGCAAGGCGAACGACCCCAGCAACCGCCGGGTGGCGGTGTTGATCCGGGTCGCCAAGGAGGAGCCCAGCAAATGAACACCACGGCCCAGGAATCGTTCGTTCCCTTCACTCCCTCGCGGATTTCCCAGACCGGCGAATCAGGGATCCGCAGCAAGCCCCTGCCCCGGAGCGGCGACCGAGCAGGCTTCGTTCCGGGCATGCCCGGCGCGCTGACACCGACGGATCCCACTGCGTCTTCAACCCCGCACGCGGGGGCCCCTTCCGCCACCGTGGTCGCGCCGCGCGCACATGCCGAACATCCCAAGCCAGTCGTCTCGCTCCGGCGCGAAGGCGACAAGGTGGTCGGCATCCGCGTGGAATGCACCTGCGGCAGCGTGATCGAGCTCGACTGCGTCTACTGACGGGAGTTCACGGGAAAAGCCGGGCGGGGACAAAGCGCGCAACGGCTTCGCCGACGCCATGGTTCGTAGCCGCGTAGGATTCCAACGCGCCGAAGGCGCGGCCCATGCCAAGCTCCATCGAGGAGTGAGCCTCGGACCCGCTGGCGGGCGGCCGAATCTTGGGGCTTTCGTTTGCCGAAGCTCGGCCGCGCCAATTTTAACGACGGCCCGGCCCAATCCGCTGCGGTGGGCCAGGGACCGTCGTCCCGATATTCGACCTCGAACTGGACTGCACTAAGCCGGTGGCGCGCAGCCGGAGCGTGCCGTAGCCGTTCGGAAAGTTGCCCGTGAACGGCCCCAACACATTGGTCAGGCCGGTGACCCGGGAAAACGTGACCGGGTCCGACGCGATGACGGCATAGCCCCGTGAAGGCAGGGAGAAACCAGTGGTAAAGGCGAAATCTACGTCACCCGAAATTCGCCAGCCTCCCAGCTCTTGGAACCACGGCAGCGAATTGAACACCCCGATGAATTGCCCATTGAGCCCATCCGCTCGTGCCGCCAGGTGATGCCTGATCTCGGAGATCACCACGCCGGCTCGGCGCGACGAAGGGCCGGGAGGTTCCGGCGCAGGACGAAAAAAGTCCGGCCCGAGGCCAGGGCCTTTCGCAGGCGCCCCACCGCGATTCCCCCAGCGATCACGAATAGCCACACGACGACCCGCAGCCGGAAAATCAATGCTGATATCCAGACACTCATGGAAGTATTGGGTGGAC
>JBIIUN010000232.1:0-7740 GCA_044339945.1 Kapaibacterium sp. (SeqCode) | reverse complement strand
CTTCACCGCGGCGTGGGAGCGGCCCGACTATTTCCGCCGCGTCTTCTCGACCATCGGCACCTACGTCGGCCTGCGTGGCGGCAACGATTACCCGACCTTGGTCCGCAAGTTTGAGCCCAAGCCGCTGCGGGTGTTCCTGCAGGACGGCTTCAACGACCAGAACATCTACGGCGGCAACTGGTGGATCGCGAACCAGGACATGTTCAGCGCGCTCCAGTTCGCCGGCTACGAGGTCGAGAAGGTCTGGGGCATGGGCGGCCACGACGGCAAGCAGGGCGGCGCCATTTTCCCCGATGCGATGCGCTGGCTCTGGAAAGGCTATCCGGGCGCCACGATCCAGCGGGGCAACGGTGAGAAGCATCTCGCCGCCCAATTGGTCGCCGGCGACTGGGAGCTTGTCGGCCGTGGTTACCAACTGCCGGCCGGGCTGTGCGCCAATGCAAAGGGCGAAGTCTTTTTCACCGACGCGCCGGAGAATCGCATCTACCGCATCGGGCTCGACGGCTCGGTGAAGTTGCTCCGCTCCGACACCAGCGGCGCGGCCGCCATGGTCTTGGCGCCGGACGGGGCGCTGATCGCCACCCAACCCGGCGCGAAACGGCTCGTCGCGCTCGAAGGGGAGAACGGCGAGAAGTTCATCACCACCGAGGTTTCGGCGAAGGAGCTGACCGTGTCCCACCAGGGCATCACCTACTTCACCGAGCCGCGGACCCGTTCCGTGAAGTCCCTCGGCAAGGACGGCAAGGTGACCACGCTCGACACCGGCATCGAGTTTCCCGCGGCCGTCTGCCTCTCCCCGGACCAGACGTCGCTCTACGTCAGCGATCTGCTCGGGCAATTCGTCTACAGCTTCCAACTGCAAGCCGATGGGACCCTCGCCTACAAGCAGCCCTACTACCATTTGCATCTGCCCGACGACCCGCGCGGCGCCGGCGCGGATGGCATGTGCGTGGACACGGACGGCCGCCTCTACGTGGCGACGGAGCTGGGAGTGCAATTCTGCGACCAAGCCGGCCGTGTGAACGGCATCCTGGGCAAACCCGAGCCGGGCGCCTGGGCCAGCGACGTTTGCTTCGGCGGCAAGGACGGCGATGAACTGTTCCTCGCCGCCGGTGACAAGGTCTGGAAACGCCGGCTCAAGGCCAAGGGAGCCCAGCCCTATGCCGTCCCCATTCGACCCGCCGCCCCCCGCTTATGAATTCCAGTCCCTCGATGTCCGCCTACGACAACTATGTCCGGGTCGTTGGGGAGCAGACCGGCCGGATCGCCACCAGCCAACGGGCGGCCATTGAACTCGCCGGCCAGTGGTTGGCCGAAGCGTTGGCCCGCCGCCGTTTCCTGTTCGCTTTCGGCACCGGCCATTCCCACATGATCGCCGAGGAAATCTTTTATCGCGCCGGTGGTTTGGTCCGCGCCATCCCGATCCTGGAGGAACCCCTGATGCTCCATGAGCATGCCGTGGACAGCTCTTGGAAGGAGCGGGAAGTCGGCTACGCGGAGCGCATCCTGGCCCGCTATCCGGTGGCGGCGGGAGACGTGGTGGTGATCGCCTCCAACGGCGGGCGCAACGCGGTGCCAATCGAACTCGCGCTCGGCGCCCGGGCCCGCGGCGCAAAAACCGTCGCCATCACCAACCGGGAACAGACGATGGCATGGCCTTCCCGTCATCCCAGCGGCCAGCGGCTCGCCGACGTCGCCGACGTGGTGATCGACAACTGCGGCGTCAACGGCGACGCGACCCTGCAGATTCCCGGTCTGCCGACCGCGGTGGGTTCTACCTCATCCCTCACCGGAATTTACATCATCAACCTCATCATCCTGGCGGCGATGGAGCGGGCGGCATTGGCGGGCAGTCCGCCGGAAGTTTTCGTCAGCAGCAATACCAGCGGCGATGAGCACAATGCCCGCCTGATTGCCGAAATGCGGGGCTCTAATCCCCACCTTTGAGCGTCGCGGGCGGGCAAATCCGGCGACCACGCAGCCCATTATTTTGCGCCAAATGAAATAAGGGCTTGCAGCGAACTCGGAACGCCGTTACTTACGCCGCTCCTTTTAGACGTAAGGCAGAATATGTCCCGCATTTGTCCGATCTCAGGTAAGCGCCCCGTGCGCGGCCGTCACATTTGGCGTTCCGGTAAAGCCAAGAAAAAAGGTGGTATCGGCACGCACGTGACCGCCAAAACCAAGCGCTGGTTCTATCCGAACCTCCAGCGCGTCAAGGTGCTGCTGCCGAGCGGCCAAGTTAAGACCATCCGGGTGGCCGTCAGTGTCATCAAGAAGGGTCTGATCACCAAGGTGCCGAAGCGCACTTGGAAGAAGGCCGACGCCAAAGTGGCCAAAGCTGCGTAAGCGGGATCGGTCAGACCATTCGAAGACGGCGCCTCATCTTGAGGCGCCGTTTTTGTTTTTTGTTTCTGCGGGTTACATCGGGGCCCAAAGGCGTTGGCGGATTGTCCGTCACGCCAGGTTTGTGAGGTGGATCAAGCCGCAGCATTGCGTGTTGGTAGCGAGGCTGCCCCGGTTTTCGCTTTCGGCCGCACGGTCCCGAAAATTTCGCCTGCCCACGGCTTGCGCAACGCGTCCCACCTTAGGCAGCATTCGCAGACAATGATTACCCGTTCGCCGTGGTCAGTTCTACACGTCATCGGCATTTGCTCCGCAGCCGTTGCGGCGCAAGCCGCCTCCGTGCCCGTTTTGAATTCCTCGTTCGAGGCGCCCACCGTGCCCAACGGCTTTCCCGCGATTACCATCATTGACTCCTGGCAGAAGACTCCGGACCCCGGGTTTCCCCCCGGACAGTGGGATCAATTGAGCGGCCTGTTCCAGAATGCGCCCGTCGGCTCCACAAGGCACATTGAAAATGCCGACGGCAACCAGGTGGCTTTCCTGTTCGCCGTCCAGGGCGTGGGCATCTCCCAGCAACTCGGCGACACGTTTGCCGCCGGGGTTTCCTATGAACTCAGCCTTGGAATCCGCGGCGGCGGCGCGCTCACTCCGGGAACCACATTCCAGGTCGGCCTGTATTATTTGGACGGCTCCACGCCGGTGACCATGGGTTCGACCACGGTGACGGCCACGGCGGAGTTTGCCACGACGACCCGGCTGATCGGGGTTTCCGCCACGACCGCGACGGTGCAACCCGGCGCCCCGGCGGTCGGCAAGAACATCGGGGTTCAATTGCTGGCGGCCTCGCACAACGGCGCCCCGGGAATTGCCTACTGGGAAATCGATCAGGTGGTCGTCTCCGCCGTTCCTGAGCCTGAAAACTATGCCATCGCTATCGGCGGAGCCTTGCTCGGCGTTGCGGGTTGGCGCCGCTGGCGGCGGTCGCGCTGAGCGACCATGGCTCGGTTGAACCGTCGGCCATTTCAATTGCGTGCATAGGCTGAGGCATACCTTTGGTTCGGCGGCGGTCGCCTTGCTGGTTTCAGGGGCGGCCTGGGGCCAGCAGATCACCGTGCCGAACGGGTCGTTCGAGCGGCCGGCCACCTTTTTCGTCCTCACCCTGGTCGACTTTTGGCAGGAAACGCCCAGGCCCGGTTGGTTCCAGGAGGGCGGCGGTTTCAGTTGGGACCAGCTCACGGGTGTGTTTCGCAACACCCAGCCGGGAGCCAGTGATCACATCGACAACTGTGACGGGGACCAGGCGCTTTACCTGTTTGCGGTTCCCGAGGTGGGCGTGTTTCAGGACTTTGCTTCGGTGGATTGGGACGATCCGGCGCCGAGCCATGCATTTGACGCCCGGTTTGAAGCGGGCAAGGCCTACCAGCTGAGCTTTGGCGTCGTGGCCGGCGGCGGCAACATGCTCGAAGGGGTTACCCTGGAGGCGGCGCTCTATTTCCGGAACGAGCTGGGGCAGGCAATCCCCGTCGCGGCTACCAATGTCGTCTTTTCGAAGGAGCAGTTCCCGACCCGGACACACCTGACGGAGGTGGTCCTTCGGACTCCGGTCATCGCAGCGAACGACGCCGGGGAAGGCCGGCATATTGGCGTGCGGTTCCTTTCCACGGTCAGCGCCGAGTTGCAGGGCGGCTATTGGGACCTCGACAATGTCCGGTTGACGGCCCTGGCGGTGCCTACCCTCCGGCTGTCGGTTGCCCCGGCTGCGGGCGGTCTCCGCCTGACTTGGCCGACCTCGGCGGGAAAACGTTATCAGCTCAATCGATCCGCCGACCTGAAGGTCTGGCTTCCGCTTGGGCAACCGGTCGCGGGCACGGGCGAGGAAGCGGAGTTGGTGGTGCCCACCGCCGAGGATGGGGAGTTTTTCTCCGTTGTGACCGTGCCAGCCGATTAGGTGGTTTCGGCCCTTGTGCCCGGCGGGCCACCGGGAAGATTCCTGACCATGAACCGCCGCCGGCATCGCCTGGGCTTCACGCTGATCGAGCTGCTCGTGGTGCTGGCCATCATCGCGCTGTTGGCGGCCCTGCTGCTCCCCGCCCTGGGCTCGGCCCAACAAGCCGGGCGGAAGGCGGCCTGCCTGGGCAATCTGCGGCAAATGGGCATCGCGATTCATGGCTATGCCGGCGATTTTGAGGGCCGGATTCCCTATGGACCCAAGGCCCCTCCATTCACCAGTCCGGCCAGCTTCTACCCGTCGACCGGCGCACCGACGAGCCTCCTGTCCCTGCAGGGCGGGGCACCCGTGGGCCAGGGGTTGTTGCTGGCCCATCACTTGGCGGCCCAGCCGCGGGTGCTTTTTTGCCCGGCCAACGACCAGCCCGTGGATGCCCAGACTGAATTGTCGCGGGTGGGGCGTTTCCAGGCCCAGGGAAGTTACTACTACCGGCACGGGGGCAACACGCAGCTGTTCGACGATGCGGCGACTCCCCTGCGGGCCCCGAGGTTGGACGACTTGGGCACGAACCGCCTGGGCGCGCCGGTTCGGGCCCTGGCGATGGACTCGCAGTTCCTCTGCCCGCCCGACTTGGAATCGTTCAACGTCCGGCCGCGCACCCATCACCGCCAGAAGTTGACGAACCTGCTGTTTGGCGACGGCCACGTGGCCAGCCGGAAGAACGCGTCCGGCCGCTTCACGGTGGACCTGCGGCAATATGACGAGCTGCGTCTTGGGTTCGACCGGATTTTGCGGGCCTTGGAACGGGCCGACGACGAACCGTAGCCTGTCTCAGGGCTTCCGTTGGGCGAGCCAAGCCGCCAGCTCGGTCCGATCCCATACGCCGTCGCCGTTCGAGTCGGCCGGCGCAACCGGGGCTTCCGCTCCCAGCCAAAGCCGTAGTTCCACCGCGTTGAGTTTGCCGTCGCCGTTCAGGTCACGGCGCTCCATCACCGCTTCGGCCGTCTCCGGTTCTTTCGGCTCCTCGGCCGGTGGTGGCGCCGGCGCTGCGAGCCGCGGCCGGACCTGGGCGGTGAGTTCGGTGAACAGGCTGTCGGGATAAGCGGATCGCAAGCGGGACAGGAAGCCGTCCATGCGGTCCGGCTGGTTCAGGCCGAGGGAATCGTGGGCGAAGGCGAGCAGGAACAGGGACTCGGCGTCCGCTCCCGGGGCCGGCGTGCCGTCCGGCGCCAGCAGCTCGACCACCTTGGCGGGGTCGCCCGCGAAAAAGGCATAGACGGCTCGTTCCTTGGCGCCGAGCGCGGCCAGTCGCTGACCAAGTTCCTCCGGGGAGATGGTTTCGCGGGTCCACCGGCCCTGGGGCTGCGAAATCAAGGGGAGCTTGTCCACGGCAACAAGCACGGGCACCCCTCCGCCCGCGGCATCCTCCATGCCGACCCAGAGGTTCCGGGAATCCGCCGCCAAGCTGCGGACCGGCAATCCCAGCGGGAACCAGCCGACCCAGCGGCGGGACGGCCGGTGATACAACAGGATCCGGCTGCGCTGCGGGCCGTTGAAATCCGCGCAGGCGACCCAGAGCCACGTCTGATCCCGCAGCAGGGCGGTCACCGGTCCCGGGAGCCGGCTGGTGGGTTGCACCCAGTTGGCGAGCGACCGGCCTTCGCTCACGGCGCGGGCGCGCCGGGCCCGGTCCCGCATGCGTTCGCGGACGCCATTCATGACCCGGTCCTGGGCTTGCCGATACGCCGCGGCCGTCAATTGGAAGCCGGGCGCGGCCTTGACCCCCATGCCGCCGGGAACCTTGAGCGGCAGCGGGGCGAAGCGGTTTTCCATCTGCCCGGTCTCAGAATCGAGCCAGTGCAGGCCGGCGTCGGTGCCGATCCAGAAGCCGCCATCGCCGTCACCTTCCGCGCACTGCACGCGGGGCGGGGAAAGCCGGGGCGAACCTCGGTCCAGTTCCGCCGCGCCCGGGAGCCATTGGGGTCCGAGCGTGTTGCGGAGGAGCAGGTTGGTGCCGGCCCCCGCGAGGACCCAATGCTTGGAGGCGGCGAAGATATTCCAGGGTTCCGCCGCCGTCCGGTTGGGGGCGGGAACGGGTCCCGTCGCGCGGGAAAAGTTGGTCGCCGTTGCCGACAGCGTGAACAGGCCGCCATTCCGGGACAGGGTCGCCAAGCCGCCGTCCAGGAGTTCGAGGCCGACGAAGTTCGTGGCGACCAGTCCCTGCGGCTGACCGAAACCCCGGATGGTCAGCGCGGTCGCGTCGATGGTGGCCACGCCGCCGTCCACCGCCAGCCAGATCTGGCCGCCCTGGCCCACCAGGCCCGTCACCGTTTCGTTGGTGATCGCGCCGGGAAAGGCTTCGAGCCGATTCACCTCGGGCGAAAACGCCCACAGTCGGCCCGAGCCGGCCGCGAGATTGGTCTCGGCGCGCGGCCGCACCGCGAGCCATAGCCGGGGCCCGGCGAAGGCGAGGTGCTCCACGGACCGGACCGGGACGTCGCGGGGGAACCACGCCGGCAGCAAGCGTGGGGCAGGGAACTGGGGAATCCACTCCAGCGGTCGCAGGGCAAAGGCGTCGGCCGGCGGCACGTTGGTGGACTTCGCGGGCGCGGCGCGGCCCGGCAAGGACAAGCCAAGGACGCTCAGGGCGAACAACAACCGGCGAAGTTTCACGTCCGGCAACGATGCTGAGCCACCGCGCCAAACGCAAACCCGCACCGGTGCCCGCCGCCGTCTCGCCGGCAAGATCATTCCCGATGCGGGCGCGGAACCCGCCGGGCAAACGGGGCGAATTGCATTCCGGGCCTTGCCTGTCCGCTCCCGCCCCCTAGTTTGCTGCCGTGGAAATCACCGTGGACACATTTGCGCCAGAGATGGCCGCGGCGCTCAGGAATTATGAGCGCCACATCGTGTGCCTCGAAAAGCTGCCCGACGATTGCGAATGCTCGCTCCAATCGCTGATGAGCAAGGCCATCAATGCCTACCTCAATCGCGCCCCGGAGATGCGCCACGGCATCGCCCTCGACCGCCACGTCACCATCATCCTGAGCCAGACCGACGGCCCGCGGCCGCTCTGCGGCATCTACTTCAACCTGCACACGCCGTATTCCAAGAAGTGCGTCGCCAAGGTTGAAGAGCGTCAGAAGGCGTGACGCATTTCCCGCCGTCCGGGGCGCTTGAGAATGTCCTGACCGCCTTGGAAACAATCCTTGTTCCACTTTCGGCTTTGAACTTTGGCCGGGAGCTTTGAGCTTAAGCCCGTGCCGCGTGTGAAAGCCGTAACTGGCGAAACCAAATCCCCGTCCCGCAATGGCGAGATCATCGGGGTGATCCTGCTGGGGCTGGCCCTGATCCTGGCGCTGTCGCTGTTTTCCTACGACCGGAACGACCTCGCGAAGAACGCCTCGCCGCCCAACGACCCGCTCCACAACCTCCTCGGCCGCCTC
>JBIIUN010000231.1:0-7741 GCA_044339945.1 Kapaibacterium sp. (SeqCode) | reverse complement strand
CCTTCCGTATGCACTCGTTCGTAGGTCTGGTGGCCGACTTCGCTGATGATCCCGACGAGGTGAATCACGCCTTCGCAGCCGGCGCAGGCGGCACCCAACGAAGCCGGTTCCAGCACGGAGCCCTTTACGAATTCAACCCGCTCGGCGGCGGCTTTCACGCCGCGGGCTAGCACCCGAACGGCATGGCCCGCCACCAGGAGTTGGCGGACGATTTCACGCCCGACAAAGCCGGAACCGCCGGTGACGAGAACTTTCACGACCAGAAGGTAACCCGGAATCCGACTTCCGACAGCGCGACCGCGGCCGCGGATTCCCGATCCCACCACCAACTCAATCCGGGAAAAGAAAACGGCCCCGGTTTGCGCCGGGGCCGTGTGCGATCGGACGAGGCGTTACTTCATCCGGTCGAAATTCTTCTGGAGAATCTGCCACGGCTGGAGACCGGCGACCTTGGCCTGATGATCGGCGATGATGCCCTGCTCGTTGGCGTTCTTGGTCGGGCGGTTCTCCTTGTAGAAGATTCCGAAGAGACCGGGCGAAAGGTCTTCGGCCAGCTTGTAGGCGGCGTATTCGTCGGTCACGTCGTGGTCCGCCGGGACGAGGTCGAACTTGCCGCCCTTGCGCGGGGTCGAATTGTCGAACGCGCCCGGGTGGAACTCGACGCACTCGCTGAGGCACTGGATGAAGCTGAATCCGTCGTGATCCATCGCCGCTTCCATCATCTGGAGCAGATGGTTCGGATTCGTGGACGAGGTGCGGCCCACGAACGTCGCGCCGGCGGTGATGGCCTGCTTGAGCGGATTCACCGGCCGATCCTTCGAACCCCAGATGTCGGTCTTCGACTTGTAGCCCAGCGGCGAAGTCGGCGAGGTCTGGTTCTTGGTCAGGCCATAGACGTTGTTGTCCATGACCAGGTAGGTCAGCTTGATGTTCTTGCGCGCGGTGTGCGTGAAGTGATTGCCGCCGATGGAGAACGCATCGCCGTCGCCGCCGAAGACGAAGACATGCAAGTCAGGCCGGCTGAGCGACACGCCCGAGGCGAACGGCAGGGCGCGGCCGTGGATGAAGTGGGCACCGTGCGCCTGGACGAAGTAGGGGAAACGGCTGGAGCAACCAATGCCCGCAACGGTCGTGATCTTCTCGTGGATCATCTTCCGCTTCTCGATCAGCTTGAAGTAGAGCGCGAGCACGGAGAAGTCGCCGCAACCGGGGCACCACGTGGGGTGGTCCGCGGAGATGTCCTTCTTGCTCAGGGCCTTGCGTTCACTGTCGAGAATCGGCGCCGGCACCGGCAGCGCGGCCGTGTTGGTGGTGCGGGGAAGCACCGCAAAAGGGATTTCAAGTTCGGTCATGTTCGTGAGTGGTTGAAATTCAGGTTGCGGTCACTTCAGGCGTTCAGCACGGCTTGGTTGGCGGCGCCGACTCCGGCCCGGACGCGATCAATGATCTCCTTCACCTTCCAGGTGAGGCCATCCACCTTCGTGATGCCCTTGATCTTCGGGTCGGCATATCGCCCGCGGAGCACGGCGCCGAGCTGACCGTAGCCGTAGAGTCCTTCGTCGGTGAGTTCGACCACGAAGATGTGGCGGAAACCCTTGAAGATCTCGTCGAGACCTTCGGGCAGCGGATTGACGTATTTGACGTGCACCGCGGAAACCGCATCACCGAGCGCACGGAACCGGTCCACGGCCTCGCGCACCGGGCCTTGCGCGGAACCCCAGCTCACCAGCAGCACCTGGCCTTCGTTCGGCCCGTAGGTCGTCGGCCTGGGCAGCTCGGCGGCGAGCTTCTTGAGCTTGTTGCGCCGCTTGGCGGTCATCTGGAGATGCAACTTCGGGGAACCGGTCGGGTGCCCAAGTTCGTCGTGTTCGAGCCCGGTGACCACGGGATACTTGCCGCTGGCCACGCGGGTGCCCGGCGCCAGGTGCCGCGTGATGCCGTCGGGCGAAGCGAGGTCGTAGGGCTTATGCTCCGCCACCGGGGTGAAGTCCGGCGAGATGTCCTGGCAAATGTTCTTCAGGTCGGGTTCCGGGAACGCCTCGATGCGTGTGGCGATGCCCTGGTCGGACAGCAGCACCACGGGCGTGCTGAATTTCCGCGCAATGTTCACCGCCTCGATGGCCGAATAGAAACAGTCTTCCACCGTGGACGGCGCGATGACGACCCGGGGACTGTCACCGTGGCCGCCGAAGCAGGCGATGTTGAGGTCGGATTGCTCGATGTTGGTCGGCATGCCCGTCGAGGGGCCGCCGCGCTGGATGTCCACGACGATCAGCGGCATTTCGGCCATGGAGGCCCAACCGAGGGCCTCGGTCTTGAGCGAGATGCCAGGGCCGGACGAACCGGTCACTGCCACCCGGCCGCCCCAACTGGCGCCGATGGCCATGGAAATGGAGGCAATCTCGTCCTCGCACTGCTGGAAGGAGCCGCCGTATTTCGGCAGCTCGCGCCGGAGCAATTCCATGATGTCGGACCAGGGCGTGATCGGATAGCCGGCGCCGAAACGCACGCCCGCGGCAATCAGGCCGTAGGCGATGGCCTCGTTGCCGTTCATGACCACTTGCGGCCGGCCTGCTTTCTTCTGAGAATGCTCGAGCTGGTAGCTCTTCAGCAGGTTCTGGAGCTGGAAGCTGTAGCCACCGTCGAACGCGGTGATTGCCGTCTCGGCGATCTTGGGGTCCTTGCCGGTGAATCGTTCGGTCACCAGCTTCTTCAGCTTCACGACGTCGAGGTCGTAGATGCGCGCCAGCAGGCCGAGGGAGAAGACGTTCTTGCCCTTGTCGCGGCCCGTGCCGCCGATGGCCTCGACCGTCTTGCTCGAAATGGGCACCGGGACGTGCCGGTATTTCTCGAGGTTCTCCGGCTTGAACTCGGTGACGTGGTCCGAGTCATACAGCACGATGCCGCCCAGTTTCAGCGAGTTCAGGTGGTTGTCGTAGCTGTGCTGGTAGAAGGCCAGCAACATGTCGGCGTCGTCGCCGGCGCTCAGCACCTCGCCGGAGCCGATGCGAACCTGGAAGATGGAAGGACCGCCGGAAATCGTGGACGGGATGGTCATGAACGTCATGACCTCCTGCTCACTGCGGCCGGCGAGACGGGCCAGGAAACCGCCGATGGCCTGGATGCCGTCCTGGGAATTGCCGGCAATACGGATGACGGCTTCGGAAACTTTCGTGATGGGTGGCTGGCCACCCGCGGGCTGGCCAGAGTCTGCAACTGCGCTCATTAAAATCGTGCCTTTCAGGAAGAAAACACCGCGTGACGGCGCCCCATAGCGGGCGTCGACCCTTGGTGCAGTCGTGTGGAGTGACGGTAATTAGGAGCGGGGGACCGTCAAGGTGTCCGGCCATCAATCTGGCTTAATCCAAAAAGGGGTTGGATAAGGCCCGGCTCCCGGCTTTTTCCGGCTTTCGCAGACTGTGACTCGGGTTGCCTCTTGGGTCGCGCCGGCCCACGGCCTACAATCCGGTCGCGCCATGGATGCCCGAGTTCCCGCCGAATACGCCCTGCGAATCGCCAGTGAGCTCACCGAGTTGGGAATTCCCGCCACCTACGGCGCGGACCGATCGCTGGGGCTCCAGCCGGAGGCCACGGAGCTGGTCACCGCCCGCGTGCTCAAGGACGGTCGGGAACTCCAGCTCGAACCCGGCACGGCCGCCGCCTGGGCGGAACTCGTCACTGCCGCCGCCCGCGAACAAATCACGCTCCTGCTGATCTCCGGGTTCCGCAGCGTGACCCACCAGCGTGGCATCATTGAGCGAAAACTGGTCTCCGGGCAGTCGCTTGCCAACATCCTGCGGGTCAATGCCGCTCCGGGCTTCAGTGAACACCACACCGGCCGGGCGGTGGACATCGGCACCCCGGGATGTCCCCCGCTCTCGGAGGAGTTTGAGCAGACGACCGCCTTCCAGTGGCTCCGCTCCGCCGCCGGCCGCCACGGATTCCGCCTCAGCTACCCGCGGGACAACCCCCACGGCGTGATTTACGAACCTTGGCATTGGTTCCGCGCTTAGCCTTCGCCGACTTTCACCTTGCCGCCCCGCCGGCCGCTGCCTCTGCTTCGCCCACACAATTCCACCGCCATGAAACTGTCCCGCCGTTCCGCCCTGCTGACCACCGCCGCCGCGGCCGCCGCTTCCCTCGCCCACCGGCTCGACGCCGCCGACACCGCCTCCGGCCTCAAGGGCCACATCAACCACTCGGTCTGCAAGTGGTGCTACGACAAGGTGAAGCTGGAGGACCTCGCGAAGTTCGCCAAGGAACTCGGCATGAGTTCCATCGAACTCCTGGAGGTGAAGGACATTCCCACCGTCAACAAATACGGCCTCACCTGCGCCATGGTCAGCGGCGTCCCCGGCGGCATCACCCAGGGACTGAATCGCTTCGAGAACCACGACAAGATGGTCGAATGGTTTGCCGCGACCGCGCCCGAGGTCGTCAAGGTTGGCTGCCAGAACGTCATCTGCTTCTCCGGCAACCGGAAGGGCCAGGCCGACGAGGAAGGCCTCAAGAACTGCGCCGCCGGCATCAAGCGCCTGCTGCCCATCGCCGAGAAGCACGGACTGACCCTCGTGATGGAGTTGCTGAACTCCAAGGTGAACCACGCGGACTACCAATGCGACACCTCGAAGTGGGGCGTGGCCCTGTGCGAAGCCGTCGGCAGCGAACGCTTCAAGCTGCTATACGACATCTACCACATGCAGATCATGGAGGGCGACGTCATCGCCACGATCAAGAAGCACCACAAGTGGTTCGCCCATTACCACACCGGCGGTGTGCCCGGCCGCAACGAGATCGACGACTCCCAGGAGCTGTTCTACCCGGCCATCATGAAGGCCATCGCCGAAACCGGCTTCAAGGGCCACGTCGCGCAGGAGTTCATTCCCAAGCGCGCGGACGTGCTGGCCTCGCTGAAGCAGGGCGTGACGATCTGCGACATCTGAGCGCCGCGGCCGGCTGACGCCGCGACTTTCACCCCGCCACCCCCGTAACAAGGCATGGCTCGCGGCTTGACCGGATTTCCTCGAATGCCGGACGCTTCGCCGCGTCATCGATTTCCCATGAACACGTCCGCCACCACTCGCCGGGACTTCCTCCGGACCTCCTCCGCCACCGCCGCGTTCGCGCTCGCGGCGCCGGGCATCCTCATCCGTGAGTCGGCCTTCGCCGCCAACTCCGACACCCTCAAGATCGGCCTCGTAGGCTGCGGCGGCCGCGGCACCGGCGCCGCCGGCAATGCCCTCACCGCCGACGGCAACTGCGTGCTGACCGCCGTCGCCGACGCCTTCCCCGAGCAGGCCGCCGGCTCCCTCAAGGGCCTGAAGGAACAGTTCGGCAACCGCATCCAAGTCACGCCCGACTCCACCTTCATCGGCCTCGATGGCTACAAGAAGGTCATTGATCAGGTGGACGTCGTCCTCCTCGCTTCGCCTCCGGGATTCCGCCCGCGGCACCTCCAATACGCCGTCGAGAAGGGCAAACACATCTTCTGCGAAAAGCCCGCCGCGACCGATGCGGCCGGCATCCGCGAGGTCATGGCCGCGGTGAAGATCGCCAAGGAAAAGAAGCTGCACTTCGTCTGCGGATTCTGCTGGCGCAGCGACCTGCCGCGCCGCGGCCTCTACCAGCAGATCCACGACGGTGCGCTGGGCGACGTGAAGAGCGTCTACGGCACCTACCTCACCGGCCCGGTGAAGCCGATGCCCGCCGCCTCCACCCGCAAGGCGGGCGTGGGCGACTTCGAATGGCAGCTCCGCAACTGGATGAACTTCTCCTGGCTGGCCGGCGACGGTTACGTCGAGCAGTGCATCCACACCGTGGACAAGCTGGCTTGGACGATGCACGACCAGCCGCCGATCAGCTGCACCGCCACGGGCGGCCGCATGATCCCGAACAACGAGGGCAACATCTACGACCACATGACGGTCGTTTACAAATACCCGAACGGCGTCCAGGCCACGATCGCCCAGCGCCAGATTCCCGGCTGCTACAGCGACAACTCGGACTACATCGTCGGCTCCAAGGGCTTTGCCCGCTCCGGCTGGAACAACCCCGAGATCCGCGGCGAGAAGACCTGGCGTTACTCCGGCGAGAAGCCCGACATGTATGTCGTCGAGCACCAGGACCTCTTCCGCGCCATCCGCGGCCAGGGCGCCTACCGCTTCGACGGTGACTGGCTCGCCTCGAGCACCCTCCAGGGCATCATGGGCCGCATGGCCGCCTACACCGGCCAGGAAGTCACCTGGGAACAGGCGCTCAACTCGCAGGAGAAGCTCTCGCCGGACGGCGAATGGGCCATGGACATGAAGCTCGACATCATGCCCCTGCCGATCCCGGGCCGCTACAAGCTGATCTGAGCGCTTCGGCCGAGATCATGACCGCTTGCTGAAACATCGGGCCGCCCACATCGGGCGGCCCTTTTCACAAACCGCCAAAATTCCCTTCTATGAACCGCCGCCACTTCCTCCAACTGACCGCCACCGCCGGTGTGGTCGCCACCGTCGCCCCGCTGCTCACCGGTTGCGCCACTGCTGCGCCGAAGTCCCCAATCCCCGTCTCGCTCGCCAAGCCCGGCAAACGGCGCATCCGCAAGGGCATCATGTGGGGCACCGTCGGCGCGCCCGGTTCCGTGATGGACAAGGCCAAGGCGGTCAAGGAAGCCGGCTTCGAAGGTGTCGAGCCGATGGGCGGGATGGACGTGGACGAAATGCTCCGCGCCCTCGACGCCACCGGACTCAAGGCGGGCAGCGTCTGCTGCCACACCCACTGGGCCAAGCCGCTCTCTGATCCCAACCCCGAGGTCCGCAAGGTCGGCCTCGAAGGCCTGAAGCAGTCGCTCCGGGATGCCAAACGCTACGGCGCACCCTCCGTGCTGCTCGTGCCGGCCGTGGTCAACGACAAGGTCTCCTACGCCGACGCCTACGTGCGTTCGCAGGCGGAAATCCGGAAGGCCATCCCGCTCGCGCAGGAACTGGGCGTGAAGATCAGCATCGAGAACGTCTGGAACAACTTCCTGCTCGGGCCCATCGAGGCCGCGCGCTACATCGACGAGTTCGAGTCACCCTTCGTCGCGTGGCATTTCGACATCGGCAACATCATCCATTACGCGTGGCCCGAGCAGTGGATCCGCATCCTCGGCCACCGCATCCAGACGCTGCACATCAAGGAATACAGCCGCGCCAAGTCCGACAAGCAGGGCAAGTGGGCCGGCTTCGACGCCGAGTTCCTGAAGGGCGACAACAACTGGCCCGCCGTGATGAAGGCCCTCGACGACATCGGCTACGACGGCTGGGGCATCGCCGAACAGGGCGGCGGCGGCTCGCTGGAAGGCCTCAAGAAGCTCAGCGGCGAGATGGACCGGATCTTTGCGGCGTGAAGAACTTCAGGTCCACATGAGAAAGTTTATCGCTGGGCTCACAGTCGGGTTCGTGTCGGCTGCCGCGATTTTCCTTCCGCTTTGGCTCAGTGCTCGACGTGACAACCCGGGGAGACAGACAGGACGATCCGAAGCGGCGGAAACGGTGCTGCGAGAGTTCGGGAGCTACGACGGAAGCTCACCATACAAACTGCTGTTTTCGGTCAAGACGACGGATGTCATCATCATAGAGACCAACGGAGTGAAAACGGTCCGGGTCATTCCGTGACAATCCGGGCAGGTGGTGATTGGTCACGGGAATGGCTCAAGCAGCTGAACCGTCAGATATGCCCAGGACGGCTGCCAGCCATTAGCCGGGGGTTGAGC
>JBIIUN010000230.1:0-7749 GCA_044339945.1 Kapaibacterium sp. (SeqCode) | reverse complement strand
GTTCGACGCCTCGCAGGAACCGTTCATGCGGGTGGAGACCGACAAAGTCACCCTGCCCCGGGAGGCCATGGGGTTTGGCGACGTGAAGTTCATGGCCGGCATCGGCGCCTTCCTCGGCTGGCAGGCTACGATTTTCTCGCTCCTCGCCAGCGCTGTGCTTGGCTCACTGGTCGGCGTCGGCCTGATCCTCGCGGGCAAACGTGATTGGTCGGCCCGTCTGCCTTACGGCCCTTTCATCGCCGCGGCGGCCACGCTCTGGGTTTGGGGCGGTAAAGAGTGGTTCTTCCGCCTGTTCGCCCGCTGATCGGGCCACCTTACTCCACCGTAACCCGGTAGAATTCCACACCGCCGGCCGCCGGTGTCACGTTGACGGCCGCGGTCCCGCCGCTCGGCGGATCCGATATCGCGACGCCGGCATCCCAGCTTCCGCTCGCGAGCGTAGCTCGGCGCTGGAGGCGATAGGTTCGCCCCGTCTCGGCCGGAAAGCTCAGCACCAGTCCGGCACCGCTGGCGCTCCCGGAAATCACCGGCGCAATCGGCGCGGTTGCCTCGGCCGCCCAATTGGCCGGATCGTTGGCGAACAGCGTAGGGCCTTTGCGGACCAACGCCCGCCCCGTGCCGTCGGCCGCCACGGGCCAAGGCGCAATCGGCAGATAACTGACCTCCTCCACCAGCACATAGGGAACAAAGCCGGCGTCCGGGTGGGGCGACAACTGCGGCGGGTCGGGCTGGTAGAGCTCAATGGTTTCCCCCGCGTTGTTCAGCGCATTGGTCCATGGACCGTAAATCTGGATGCCGGCGGCAATCGAGTTCTTGAGCCGGAACGCGGCCGGGTTGGTCGCGACCAGCAGCAATCTTTCGCCGGCCGCCAGCGTGACGCCAGGGGGCAGGTCCAAGTCCACCGCATTGCGCAATCGCCAGGCATTCGTGGGATAGGCGGGGTCGTAGAGAGTCACGGAAGTGGAGGTGACATTCTGCAACTCGATGAACTCATCGCCGCCATCCGCCGGATGATATTGAATCCGGCTGATCACGACGGGACCGACCGCGGGATAGGCGTTACTGGCCCCGAGTCCGGTGCGAAACACCGCGAGGAATTCCCCCGGAAACGACGCATCGATCACCGTGCCGAACGTCTGCCGGCTCATCGAGGTCAGCTTGCCCGTGCCATCCGGATACCGCCCCAATCCCCGGCCGTTGGCAGTCGCGCCAAAGGTCACCGCGTCCATCCAATTGAGCAGGTTGCCGGCCGCATCGGCGCTGACCAGGCATGCCTCGTCGCCGTTGGCCGAATTGAAGGTGAACGACGGATTGTCCCCGGTGGCGTCGGGATTGAAACCCGCGGCCGAACCGGTGCCCGCCAATTCGTAGAATACCCTGAAGCCCCCGGCCGGGATGACCGTTCCAGTCGGGATCCTGAACTTCTTGGGGTTCTCCCGGTTGTTGGACAGATACCAGCCGCCAATGGCCACGGGCTGCGCGGTGAGATTCAGCAACTCGATCGCATCCTCGAACGGCGGGTCGGTGTGGGCGAGGATTTCGTTGATGACCACCTGCCTCAGCGGGCCGACTCCGGCGCGCCCGGGCGAACCTTGGTATTCCGTGCTCGAACGCCAGTTCGCCGGATCATTCAGGTCGCCCTGAGGATCGACCAGTTCGAGGGAACTCCCCTTCCCGTCCGCCCGCGACGGCCAGTCGCCCGAACTGTCGTAAGTGAAGCTGAGCAATGTCGCGCCGTTGGCCGTCCTCAGTTCCACCGTGTCGCCTTGGTCGCTCAGCTTGCCGGAGAATCCGGAGGTGATCGTGATGGCCGTGCCATACCGCGCCTGAAAGTTGGACCGCTTTGCTGGCACCACGAGGAAACCACCCGCCGGAATGGTCGTGCCCGCCGGGAAGACAAATTCGACGGCGTTGGTCAGGTAAGCGCCGCCGAGGTTTACGGCTGCACCCGAGACATTGGCCAATTCGATGAACTCGTAGTCGGCCGTGGATGCGACCCCTGCCGGATCGGCCAACGGCGAATACATCAGCTCGCTGACCACCAACGACCGCTGCGCCGCCCCTGCGGAAGCAACCGCCAACCACGTCAGCCAGACCGCCAACCAGGAACGCAACCACAGGCGAACGAACGAACGGCAAACACGCATGGGGCAACGTGGCAAGCAAACCATCGCCGCGCCAGTGAGAGACAGTTGTCCCCAGCGCAACCATCGGGCGAAAGCACCTATGGCTTCCGCACGGCGCGGTAGAATCGCACTTCGGCGCCGACCGGTCCGGCGTCCTTGGCGAAGCCGCCGCCCTGCTCCGCCGCGAACTTCCCGGCGGGCAGCCACGAGTTCAGGTCGTCGCTGACTTCCAAGTCGAACTCGGCTCCCTCCATCAGCGCCGACGATTCCATGGACACCTGCAAGGAACCGTCCGGTAATGAATCCACAGCGACCAATCGCCCCGACGAAGTGGGCGGTATTCCGACGCCGGCGTCATGGATGGGCAGGCTCAGTCCATCAAACGACACCGCGCCTTTGGCTTCGCGGCGGCCGTTCACGACGTAACTGACCACCGGATTGACGCCGGCGAAGAACGGCCCCCAACGCAGGGTCTGGCTGTCCGGCGCCCAGGCACCGTCGCTCGACACCTCACCCGCCGTGGCGCCTTCGGGCAGCCGTTCCTCAACTGCGAATGCGCGGGTTCCCGGCGCGGCCAAAACCCGAATGGTCACCAGAACCGAACCGTCCGCCCGCGCCGTCCGGGTGCGCAACGCCGTGCCGGCCATGGGCAGCCCCGCGACTCCCCCCGGGGGAGCGGCATCGGTGGGCAGGCCGTTTTCCCAGTCGCGGGCACTGCCGGCGGCATTCGCGGCCGGCCGGTAATTCTCGCCGCCCCGCCAGAGCGCGGCGGCCCGCGTCACGTAGTCCATCGGGATCGGGTTGGGCGCCACCGGCCAAACCTGTTCGCGTTTCCACGCGGCGGCGTAGGCCGTCAGTTCATTGGCGCTGATCGCGTCGTCGGCCGGATCACGGTCGGCCGGATGCCGGGTTTTGCCGCGGAGGACTGTATCGCCGCCGATCGGGAAACTCACCCCGTCGGCCGAGCCAATGCCGCTGAACTCAGCCAGATCCACGGCGATGTTGGGCCGGATCTCGTAGGTCAGCGTGCGCGGCGCGTGGTCGAGGAACGGACCGAACTTCACCTTTCCGGTCGTGGGATCGAACGCACCGCCTTCGCTCACGCTGACGACCTGCCAGGCCGGATGTTCAAATCCCGGCGCCCCGGGCGTCGGCAGGGCAAACGGCGGTTGATCCTCAATCACGTAGGCCGCGACCTGAGCAGTCGGTTGGGCCACGAGGCGGACCGTGAACTTGCTCCCCGCCTGGTAAACCGCCGGCAGTGCCCGCCGCACCGACAGGTCCGGGACTGTGGTGTTCGCGACCGTCAGCCGGAGTGGCAACGAACGCACCACACTCCCGTCGGCCCGGAAGGCGCGGGCGGTCAGCTTGTGTTCGCCGGCCGGCGCGTTCGTCCACTCGAAACGATGCGGCAACGGCGCGCCGAGGCCCGGGCGGCACGTCACGCAGGAATAGGCGGAACGGCCAATGAGCGTTTCGCCGGCAAGGTATTCGACCTCGAACAGGAGGCCGCCCGGATCGGTGGCCGTCACTTCCAGCGCGATGGTTTGCCCCAGCTGGAATTGCGCGCCGTTGGCCGGTCCATCCCAGGTGATGCTCGCGACCGGTCCGGCGGCGGTGACCCGCACCGGCGGGGATTTCACTGCGGGGTCCGTGAGGTCCTGGACGACCAGTTCATGCGAACCCGCTGTCAGGCGAACGGTAAAGCTGTGCGCCACTTCCTCGTCTGCCCCGGGCGCCCGGATGAAGTTGATGTGGGATTCCCCGGCGGGCTGACCATCCACCAGCAAGACCACGTCCGTGATGCCGCCGAGCCGTCCGGTGCCCACGGCCGACACGTCCACGGGTGTTGCCGCCGGCACCGTGCTGCCCTCGGCGGGCGACTTGATTGTCAGCCGCGCCGAAGACTCGGCGGGCAGCACGCGGACCACGACCGGGACCGCAGTCGCCTTTCCGTTCGGCGAGAACGCACCCACGGCCACCAGCACATAGCTGCCGGGCTTCTTCGGCTGCCATTCCAGTCGATTGTGCAACTCGCGCCCAGGGGGGATCAGCCCGGCGATGAGGCAAGCGGTGCAACTCTCCCCGACTTTGTTCCCGTTCGCGAAGAATTCGACCGTGGTCACCCAACCCGCCGGATGCTGCCCCACCGTGTCGATGACTACCGTTTCACCGACCTTGAACGTGGCGCCATTGACCGGCGTGGTGATGGTCAGTCCCGGCGCTTGGGCCACGCCTACCCGGACTACGACCGGCGCCGACGACACCTTGCGCGCGCCGAATTGACCGACGGCAGTCAGCACGTAGCTGCCCGGCAGCGCCGGCTTCCAATTGAGCAGGTTGTGCATCGGCGTGCCGGGCATCGCCAGCGCATCGATAACGCATGCGTGGCAGCTTTCGCCGATCTTCAGGCCATTGGCGAAGAACTCGACCTGATTGACGCTGCCTTCCGGGTCCACGCCTTCGGTGTCGATGAGGATGGATTCCCCCAGCTTGAAGGCCGCTCCGTTCGTCGGCGTGAGAATCACCAGCGAGGGCGCCTTGAGATCGCCGACACGGATCGTGACCGGCTCGGACTCCCAGAGATTATTCGCGAAGGTCAGCGCCTGGGCGGTCACGACGTAAACACCCGCCGGGACGTTCTTCCACTCGAGGGTGGCGGAGAATGCCGCGCCTGCCACCGGCGGCAGGCACCGGCAGGTGTCGCAACAATACGGCACCTGACCGATCTCGCGGCCGTTCGCCAGGAACATGATTCCGCCGATGGGTTGTCCGGGAACCACGGCCGTCGCCGAGAGCGTCACGGTTGCCCCGGCCGGAAATTCCGTGCCCGCAGCCGTGAGGGTCACCTTGGGCACCTCGTCCATCGTGTCGCGGATTTCGACGCTGGCTTCGCTCGGTTCGCCGATGAGGTAGCTCGGCGGAAACGGCAACAGGCTCGAGCCCAGCGAAGCGATCGGCGGATCAATGAGCCGCAAGGTCACCGATTCGGTGCCTTCCACCCGGTCGTCCGCCCCAGCCGTGAATGCCAAGGTCACCTCGGCCGCCCCGGCCGGAATCTGCACCGCCAGGAAGTTGCCGAACGCCGGCAATTGGCCATTCGCATCCGGATTCTGGAAGTTCCACTGGTAGTCTTGCCCCCAAGTCGCCGAACCCGTCACGTGCACCCAGAGGTCAAGCGCCGCCTCGTTGCCTGTCACGCCGCTGCGGGTCACCACGAAGCTGCCCGTCCGGCTCTTCAGGTCGCCCGTCTCAAAGGCCGGCGACTTGCCGGGCGCGATTGTCAGCGTGGGCAGCTTGGCGTCGTCGGTCGTCAGCTTCACCGGCACGGGCCCCGACTTCAGGTCCACGCCCCCGACCGTCTTGGCCCGGACTCCGAGGAGGACCTTGCCCGGCTCCGTGCCCGTGGCCGGCCGCCAGACAAACTCATGCACCCGCAGGCGCCCCGGGATATCCATTTCGCGGGTCAGGATTTCGGAAACGCCCACGACTTGGTCATTGGCAGTGAACTCAACCCGCCGGATCGAGGCCACGGGATCCACGGCCACCGCCCGCAACACATGTGCCCCGTTCACCGCCAAGTCGGACTCCGGCGCCGGCGCCACGAGCACGACTTCGGCCGCATTCGGGGCGCGGCGATCCACGATCCAAGCGTCTGCCCGGTCCGGGCTGCCCGTCCGGTAGGGCGGCACCGCTCCCACGACAGCCGGGACTGGCGGCGTGATGATTTGCAAGGCGAGGGACTCGGCCGGCCGCTCGACCACCGCGAGCAGCCCGTCGAAGGAGGCGAAGACCCCGACTGTCACCGCGTTCCGGCCTGCCGGGATCAGGACTTCGTTGCCCAACAGTTCGACGTCCGGCTTCGCGCATTCGTCGCAAGGATCGACCACCAATTGGTAGTCCGCGCCTCGTCGCGCCTCGCCGGTGACCTGGAAGAAAACCACGACGTCTTTCGTCAAATCGCCCGTGCGTTCAAAAACCACCTCGCCGCGGTTGAACCGGTCGCCTTCCAGGGCGTAGGGGCGAACGGCCAAAACCGTCACCACCGGCACGTCTGTCGTCGCAACCGCGATTCGCACCGCCGAAGACGTCACGGCGGAGCCATCCGCCAAAACGGCGCGGGCCTCGAGCGCGTATTTGCCCTCCGCCGGCGGGTTCCAGACCAACCGATGGGTCAAGGTCGCCCCGACAGGCGGCAGGATGCAGGGCGCCAGCGGACACGGTGGCTGGGGGCACGGCGGGCAGAAGTCGACGGTCGAGGTTCCTACCTTCTCCCCGTTGGCGAAGAAATCGAGCGTCGTGATCAGGCCGCGTGGGTCGGTGGCATCGACGACCAATTCGATCCCGGTTCCCAGCTGCAATTCGGCGAGGTCGGCCGGCTGTTTCCACACGAGGGCGGCGACCGGCTTCACTTGGCCCACCTGAATCGTCACCGGCGCGGACAAGCTGGGCACGCCCGGCGAACCCACCCCGCGCACGCGCAATTCGTGGCGGCCGAACGGGGCGTCCCGCCAGATGAACTCGTGCGACACCGGCTGGCCGGGCGGGATCGGAACCAACGTCAGAATCGCCGACTCGCCGATGACCTGGCCGTCGGCCAGGAACTCCAGCCGCGTGATGCCGCCGCCGGTATCCACCGCGGTTGCCTGGATCGGAACATCCACCCCGAGCGGAAATCCTTCCCCGTCGGCCGGTGCCGTGATGGTGAGCGTCACCCGGGGCGGTTTGGGATCGACCGGCGTTCCTTGGGCGAACAGGCGCGCGGCGAACCAGCCGGCGGCCAGTAGCCAGGTGAGGCGAGCTAGGATGGGTTTCATGTCAGGTCCTACAAAAAGGGATAACGCAGGTTTCAGTTTAGCGGTCGCGCCCTTCGGCGCTACTCCGGGATGGCCGCAAAATTCTCCCCAGCTTCCAGCCGCCGGCGCAACGTCTCGGCCGGGATTGCGGCCACATGGCCATCGGCGTGCAGGTAGTTGGCCGCCTTGCCATGCCGGTAAGGATCAATGTCGGCCAGCACATGGGCCCACCCGAAGACCCAGGTGTCGGGATGCGTGTGGTCGTCAAAGGCAGGAACTGGCACCCGGTCGAGGCCGAGCGGGGGAAACTGCACGCCGAGATTGGAGCCCTCGAAGGCGAGGAACGTGTCGGCCGGCCGGGCAAGGTCAGCGAGCCGCAAGGTGGCCCGGTTGATCGTCAACTCGGGTTTCAAGCCGGGAGCGGCCGTGATTTCGTCAACGGGCTTCGGCTCACGGGCCGTGTATTCGTTCCGCACGTAGCTGGACCGTCCCCACCGCCGGCGGGCTTCCGCGTAGCCATCGGCGGGGCAGATGCGGATGCCGTCCACGGAACCCAGTTGCGGCACCAACGTCTGCACCCAGGCCGGCGCGTCGGCCCCCTGCGGATCCGGCGGCAACTTCCCGTCCGGTTCGCTGTCCGCATACATGAGCAGTCCGAGCCCGAGCTGACGCAGCTGGGAAAGGCATTGGACGGCTTTGGCCTTGCGCTTGGCCTGGGCCAGCGCCGGAACCAGGAGGCCCGCCAGAACCCCGATGATCGCCACGACCACGAGCAATTCGACCAAGGTGAATCCCCGCCCGCCCGCCTTCCGGCGAATGAAACAGCC
>JBIIUN010000228.1:0-7772 GCA_044339945.1 Kapaibacterium sp. (SeqCode) | reverse complement strand
GTCGGACCACGCGAAAATCTCCACCCCTGCCACTCCGGTGGTCACATACGCCGTCGGGCCATCCACCGCGACCGATCCCGCCACCCGGGCGGTTGGCAGGCGGCCGATCGACTGCGGTCGATCCGGTTCGGTCAGCCGCACCAACCGCACACCGTTGGTTCCCTCCGCCACGAACGCCGTGGCGCCGGCGACCGTCACCCCCACCGCCGCGGTCGCGGGAGCATTCGTGTGACTGCCCAATGATTGGAAGGTGACCTCGACCGAATTGAACCAGCGGGTCAGGGGCTCTGCGGACCAATCCGGGGTGTTCAACTAGGCGATCAACTGCACGGCCCCGACATTGGTGACCACCAGACGTCCCTCTTCGATGCGGGCCGGTCCGAAACCTACCCGGAGGGTCGCGGCGACACCTTCGGTGCTTTGGGCCCGTTCCAATTGGGGACTATTCAATGCCACCACCGGAACCGCCGGGGTCAGCCAATCGAGGGAGGTGTTCGGCTTCACCTTGATCTTGTGGGTCACCGCCACGGTGAACCACTGATCGTCCCCCAACTGTTCGGCCACGACCAGGACGTCACCCGTGCCGGTCAGGCGGAGGCGGTCACCAGTCAACTGCCCCGGCCCGCTCACGACCCGGTAGGTCACCGGGCGGCCGCTGGAAGAGCTGGCGTGGAGCGTTATGGGCGCATTGGTGTGGTGTAGGCCACTGAGTAGTTGAGGAACGTGAACTTCGGGTCGAGGCCAATTCGGGTCCGCCAAATCATGAGTTGGCTCCGGCCCCCTGCGGCCACTGTTCCAAACAGCAATCCCTGCCGGACGGTGAGCGAGACGAATGGAGGGGGGGAGGGGGTGCCGAAAAATCTGCTGGAGGAACTGGAACCGAGGCGCGCCGGTTGGAGCGGCGTCGCAAGGTCCCAAAACTCCACGGCGCGCCCCGAGCGTCTGGACAGTAGATTTCCGTCGGCGGCTCCAAATCCAGGGCCACTGATTGCTTCTAAATCAAAGGCCTTCCGTGGCGCCGTCGGGTCTGCAACGTCGAAAACCTGCATCCTCCCGGCCCATGCGACATAGGCTGGCACCGGAGACGGGCTGGCGGGTTGGACTGGGGCGTCGGCCTCGATTCGGGCTAGTCGCTTCGGCTGTGCCGGATTCGCCAAGGAGTAAAACTCGAGTCGGGCCGGAAACTCACCGGTTTGCACCATCAGCATATCCCCCGCCCAACCTGCTGCCCGGCCCTTCAATTCGGACCGCCACTTCGGCTGACTCGGCTGGGAAACGTCAAAGATCTGAAGGGCGTTCTCGGAGTAAGTGGAGATGGAGGAAAGGACTGCCAGGCCATTGCCGAGCAACACGTCGTTCGCGCGGAAGGCGCGCTCCCGGGAATCCGCCACCTGCTCCGGCCGAAGCGGATCGGCGAGACTGACCACCCGCAAGCCCTGCGCCCCAGAGACAATAAAGGCGTGCTGATTCGCAATCTGAATGCCCCGGCCACCTTCTCCGAATCGGCTGGACCAGGATGGCAGCCGATACCGGCCAACCAAGATGGGCGTCTCGGGATTGCGAATGTCGATGATTTCCAATCCTTCGGAACCGCTCAACGACTACGCGTAGTCCCCGGCGAGGGCCAAACCCGCCGGATCCCAGCCGAGCTCAAGCCAGCCCAAGGGCTGCAACTGGACCGCTCGCTGCTGCGCCTTCAGCGGCTCCGGAAAGGCGAAAGCGAGGAGCAGCAGCAGTCCGAGGAAGTGGCGCCAAGTTCGGGCGGAGCGAGTTGGGTTCGTCATAGCCGTGCGGGATTGTCCAAGGCTGGTCCAGGGCATCCCCCAGCGGCAAGCCGTTTGTCGTGTGGCGATCATTTCCGGGCGCATCTTTTCATCGTGGTAGGGCTGCCGCGCTGCGGCAGCGTCGCGCCCCGCGCGGAGCGCCGGGGCGCGGAACTGGCAGCGGGGCATCGATCCTCCCCACGGTGCGAACTGCCGCCCTCCGCTCCGCTCCGGGCGGGGAAGGCGCAGCGCGCCTTCCCTACCCAACGCGACCCGGTTCAACCACGAGGTTCGAATGCGCCCATCACTTCCGGGCGCATTGTTTCGTCGTGGTCAGCGAGGCCAGTTCGTGCGGTAGCTGCGGTCGTAAGTCCGTGGGCGCGCCGGTTCGCGCAGCCCAACCGCCACCGACTTACGTCGGCAGCTACCGTGTGGGCTACGACTGCCGGCTCAGCCTCGGTGAAACGACGCGTTCACGACTGCCGGCTCGGGTTCGCCGACGCTGACGCCGCCGATGGCGTAGCCGTCGAAGTCCATTGCGACGAGTTCCCGGGCGCACTTCTCGCGCAGCGTGGAATCGCTCGCGCCCTGGACAATGCCGAAATACTTCTGCCCGGGCGCCCGCGGTTGCTGCAGGCACTCGGCCGCCCAACGGATGGTCCGCTTGACAGCGCGCGCAATCTCCTCGGCCGGGGCGTCATGTGGCGGGCACTCGTCGAAGACCATGGCAATGTCCGAACCCAGCACCCGCTGGATCGCCATGCTTTGCTGCGGCCCAAGCACGATGAGTGAACCGTCCAGGTGACTGCGGAACTCGACGCCGTGCTCCTTGAGCTTGCGGATTGCCCTGGCTGACGACCCGGCATCCGCCCGAGTCGGTCAGGATGGGCAGGTTCCAGTTCATGAAACCGTGCAGGCCGCCCGCGGCGGGCCATCAGTAGCGCGGCACGGCCGGGTCCACTTCCAGGCTCCAGCGGTCAATGCCACCAGCGAGGTTGACCAGTCGCCCGAAGCCGAACTGCCGGAGCAGGCCGATGGCGTGGGCGCTGCGGACGCCGTGGTGGCAGTAGACGACAATCTCACGCTCACGCCAGTCGGCGAGTTCGTCGACGCGTTCCGCGAGTTCGCCGAGGGGAACCAAGCGTGAACCCGGCAGGGAGCAGAAGTCGTGTTCGACCTGTTCCCGGACATCCAGCAGGACCGGGGCGGTCGGTTCCTGGAGCCAGGTGGCGAGTTCCAAGGGGGAAATGCTCATGGGCGAACTTGGGGTAGTTTGGGCGCCCGGCAAGTGCGGCCCGAAGGATCGGGAAACTCCGCGGTCGCGCGTGGTTGGCGTTGCCGGCCAAGAGCCTCAGGCGCGTTCGATCCGCACCAGCGCGTTGTAGTCGGGCACGCCGCTGTTGGGGTCCGTGGCGCCGCGAGGCAGCAGGACATTTCCCTCGGGCCAGTGCACCTGGAGATTGCCGCGCGCGATGGGAGCGGGAAAGACGGTCCCAGTGAAGTTCCCGGTGGAATTTGCCAATTTCACGCGATCGCCGCGGGCGAGGTGCAGTTCGGCCGCGTCTTCCGGAGCGATGAAGATGGCGTCGCGCGGAGCGCCCGTCAGCGGGTCGATCTCATCGTAGATCAGCGTGTTGAACTGTTTGCCGCGGCGGGTCGACAGCATGAACTGGGATTGGCCAATAACCTTCGGCCCGTCCTCTGCACATCCACCATGGCCTTGGTTCGATGGCACCGCCACCACCTTGAAGTGCGCCTTCCCGTCCGGCGTCGCGAACTTGCCGTCGTCGCAGAGCCGCTCGCCGCCCCACTGGATGGCGTCGCCGGTTTTCGTGAGCGATTCGCAGCCGGCGTAAAACGGGACCACACGGGCGATCTCGGACCGGATTCCCGAACCCGATTCGGCACCAAGAAGGGCAGCGCGTTCCGGCCACGCCGCCGCGGCGAGGTCGCGCAGGATGCGCCATTCGGCCTTGGCCTCGCCCACTTGGCGGGGAATCTCCGGGGAGAATGCCACGCGGCGTTCGGTCGTGGTTTCGATGCCGCCGCCGTCCTGTTCGTAGCGGGTCTTGGCCGGGAGCAGGATGACTTCGTCGGCGGGGTCGAGGAACATCTGGTCGGTGAGGATGATGTCCTGATGCACGCGGAGCGGGACACGGCCGAGGGCCTCGGCGACGTAATCCGGCTCGGGCAGGGTGCGGAGGAAATTGCCGCCAACGCAGTAGAGCACGTCGAGTTGGCCACGGGCGCACGCTTCGACCATTTCGACGGACGTAAGGCCCGGCCAATCCGGGATGGGGAAGCCGTATTCGGCGGCCAAGGCGGTGCAATTGGCCGCGTTGATCGGCTTGCCGCCGGGCAGGGCGGTCGAATAGCAGCCCATCTCGGCGCCACCTTGCACGGAACTGTGCCCGCGAATCGGCACGAGACCGTTCTTCGGCCGGCCGACGTAGCCGCGGGCGAGCCCGAGGTTCAGCACGGCCGAAACGGCGTCGCCGCCGTAGGAATGCTGGGTGATGCCCATGCTCCAGACGAAGACCGCGTTCTTGGCGCCGCGGAGCACGTCGGCGAACTCGACCATGGAACTGCGGGGCAGACCGGCGGCCGTTTCGAGTTCGGCCCAGGCAAGGCTACGGCAGCGTGACTCCAGTTCGGACCAGCTGGCGGCATTCGCGTGCTGCAGGACGAACTCCTCGTTGATGCCGCCGTGCTCGACGAGTTCCTTGAGCACGCCGTAGATGAACGCGATGTCGCCGCCTTGGGTGACCGGAAACCACCAATCGGCCAGCTCCGAGCCAAAGAGGGCGCTGCTCGCGGAACTGGGCACCCAATAGCGCTTCATGCCCGGTTCGAGATACGGATTCACCATGGCGATCTTGGTGCCGAGCTGCTTGGCCTCGTGGAGATATTTGGTCGTGACCGGCTGGTCGTTGGCCGGGTTCGCGCCGAAGAAGACAATCAGGTCCGTGCCATACCAGTCGCGATAGCTGCAGGTGCTGGCGGCGTAGCCGACGGCGTGTTTCATGGCGCCGGTGCTGGGCGCGTGGCAAAGCCGGGCGGCGTTGTCCACGTGGTTGGTGCCGAGGAAGCGGGCGACCTTCTGGGCGACGTAATAGACCTCGTTGGTCACGCCGCGGGCGGTGACGAAGAAGGCGAGCCGCCTCGGATCGGCGGCGCGGAACCGCCGGGCGATCCTCGAATTCGCCTCCTCCCAGGAAATGCGGGTGAAGCCGCGGTCGCCGCGACTGCGCCGCATCGGATACGCGAGCCGACCGAGTTCGCGGAGCTGGGCATTGTCCCAATCGCTCGAACCGGCGGCCCCACGTTCAGCTGCCAGTTGGGTCCGCAACGAATCCAAGTCGGCCAGCAGACGGTGGTCGAACTCGGGCATGGTGTTCAGCCGGAGCAGATTCAGCCGGGTCATGCACAGATGAACGCCTTCGATCGTCCAGTCGTGCAGGCCCGCCACCCCGAGCGCGCAACCGTCGCAGACGCCCTTGCTGAGGACATTCCAGGCGTGGCCGAGGTTGTCCCGGTTCCGCCAGGCGACCTTGAGCATGTCGCGGAAGTGTTTCGGCTTGGTCAGCCCTAGCCCGAACGGCGCCCAATGGCCGGGACCGGCGTTTTCGTTGGAGTCGAGACGGTGCGACACGGGCGGAGCGTCACGGGAAATGAACCGGCGGCCAATCGGATTTATGGCCGCCGGACTTCGCCCACACCCATTGGCGACGATGGTCAGGTGTGTAGTTGACTCAGTGGGCTTTCTTGGCGGGTTCGCCAGGCCTTCGGATGAGGCCGCCAATGGGTGTTGAGCTGGTAATCGGGGCGTTGAACATCAGGGGTTCGCCGGCGGCTTTCGCGGGCGAGGGCTTGGGCTTGGTTGCCTTCTCGGTGTGCCCGGGGGCCGCCGCCTGCGGGGCGGGTGGCGGCGGGGCGTGGCGATTGGGCGTGCGCGCGAGCTCGATGGCTTCGTCGTCGTCCGGGTCGTGGGCGACGGCGGGCGCCGGATGCGGGGTCTCGGGCTCGACGTGATGGTCAGTGACCTTGGCCGGGGTCGGCGCATGGCCGGCGGAGGGTTCCGGCTTAGGCCCATGATTCGTGGTTGCGGCGGTGACCAGCGGCTCGGCCGGGTGGCTCGCGACCGACATGGGATGGTGGTCCAGCCACTCAACGAGCCCGGATTCCAGGTCGAATACGGCGCCCAAGACCGAAAGTTGTCCCGCTTCCGCGCGTTGCCGGATTTCCGGGCTCCGGGCCAGGAGCCCAGCAAGAGTCGCCTGAACTTGGCGGCGGATGGCGGCGCCCCGGAGATCGCCGGTGTGCCCCTGCCCCGCGCCGGCGAGGCCCGTCTTCAACTCCTTGGTCAGCGCGGCAAACCGGGCCGGGAGCGGCGAACCTTCCGCGCCGGCGGACAGGGCGCCGCAGTGAGTATGGCCCAGCACGATGAGCAGCGGCGTGCCGAGACTGATTGCGCCGTATTCCAGGCTGGCCAGTTCGCTTTCGGTGGCGATGCCGCCACCACTACGGACGACGAGCAGGTCGCCCAGCCCCCGATCGAACACAAGCTCCACAGGGGCCTGGGAATCCACGCACGCGAGCACGGTCGCCAAGGGGGCCTGGCCGTGCCGGACCACCTCCCGGCGACGTTCCGGGCCCAGGTTGGGAAATTGCGAGCGGCCGTGGGCAAACCGGGAATTCCCCTCCTTCAGGAGCGAAAGTGCCGCCTCGCGGAGCAGCCGCATCGTCTTGGCCTCGGCCGGCGAGGGGGTGGAGGCGGGAGCGGCGGACGGCTCCGGGGCCGGCGCAGATGGCGGTTCCGGGGCCGGTGAGGCGGGCGGGTGAGCCTGAGCCCCGTGGTCGTCCGCGTGCAGAAGTGCGGCGAACAGCGCCGAAACGGCTATGAGGCGGGCAGATTTCCAGTCCATGGCGAGGTTGGAGGCCAGTCCTTGGCCACTCTACCCAGGCTATCGGCCGGTCAGGGCGGCGACTTTACCGGGTGACGAAAAACTTTTCCGAACCATTCCGCGGGCGCCGACGTTCCACCGGGCGAGACGGATGACCTGGCCATTTGCCATAACGGACGAGCAGGCGATGTGGCGCGTGCAGAACGCGGACGACCACGCCGCCTTTGCCCAGTTGGTGGAGCGGTGGGAGCCGCCCATCCAGCGGCTCTGCGCCCGCATGACCGGCGACCTCCACCGGGCGGAGGACCTCGCCCAGGAAGCCTTCAGCCGGGTGTTTGCCCGCCGCCGCGACTACCAGCCGGCGGCCAAGTTCTCCACCTGGCTGTGGCGCATCGCCATCAATCTTTGCCACGACGAGCTGCGCCGCCGCCAACGCCGGCCGGAGCATTCCTTCGACGCCGAGACCGACGACGGTGGTGAGTCCGCTGCCCACCAGTTTCCTGGCAACGCCCTCACCCCCGCCGAGGTGATGGAGAAGCTCGAACAGGCCGAAATCGTCCGCCGGGCCCTTCAGCAATTGCCCGACGCCTACCGCGAGGTCGTGGTGTTGCGGCACTACGAGGGGCTCAAGTTTCACGAGATCGCGGACGTGCTGGGCATCCCCGAGGGCACCGTGAAATCCCGCATGTTCGAGGCCTTGGATCGCCTGGCCATAATCCTGAAACGGCTCGGCGGCGCCCCGGCAGCCCATTCCTGAAACCTCCGTCACCATGAACCATCCCCCGTCCGAACACTGGATGAGCTACCTCTACGGCGAGCTGTCGCCCGCCGCCCGGCGCGAAGCCGACCATCATCTGCAAGGTTGCGCCGAGTGCCGTCAGCGGGTCGATCAATGGCGCGGCACCATGGGATTACTGGATGCCGATCACGCCACGCTCGCCTTGCCGCGCCGGAGCGAGCGGACCGTCTTCACCGGGACCGTCGTCCGCTGGGCGATGGCGGCTTCGGTGGTTTTGCTTGCGGGATTCATTGCGGGACGGACCACCGGATTGAGCCCGGCGGAGGTGGAACGGCAGATCGCCGCCTCGCGGGAACAGATCACGGC
>JBIIUN010000227.1:0-7773 GCA_044339945.1 Kapaibacterium sp. (SeqCode) | reverse complement strand
GGAATGTAGGGAGGATTCGTGACGATCCGGTCGAACAGAGCGCGGCCAGGCATTGCTTCCGGCTGCTCCCTCGCCCCGAGAGGCACGAACGGGGAGAGGGAGTCCGCCGCCCCGTTTCCGGAGGCAACGCTCCGCGGTTTTAAGGCGTCGAACCCGTCACCCAAATGGAACCGCACCCGGTCCGCCAGCCGGTAGGCGATGGCGTTGGCGCGGGCGATCCGCAGGGCATCCGGCGAGACGTCGAGCGCGTGAACCTCCGCGGACGGAACGGCCTGGGCGATGGCCAGTGCAAGGCAGCCGGAACCGGTTCCCCAGTCGAGCACGCGCGGAGCGGCGGCACCGGCCAGCCGCTGGATGGCCAGTTGCGCCAGCACTTCCGTCTCCGGTCGCGGCACCAATACGTCCCGCGTCACGTGCAGTTCAAAGTCCAGGAACGGCGCCCAGCCGAGGATGTGCTGGATAGGTTCGCGGGTGCTGCGGCGGGCCAGCCAGTCCTGCAGTTTTTCGCGCTGACCTTCCGTCAGGACATCGCCGCGCTGGAGCCACAGGTTCAGCCGGGGTTCCTCCCGCAGTTGCGCCAGCATCATTTCCGTTTCCAACCGGCCGGAATCAATGCCCGCCGCCACGAGCTGCTTTTCTCCCGCCAGGATGGCCTCGCCAATCGTCATCGCGGGTAGCGTCCGGGCGAACCCCGCACCGTAGCAAGCAGAGTCGGCGGGGGCGCCCGCCACCTTGGGGTTGTGAGCTCCGAAATCGCGCCGCTGGCGTGCGCCCCACTTCCCCCATCCGAGCCCCTCGCCAAGGTCACCTTTCCCAAAGGCTCCGCCATGCCAAAAGCGTCGCTTCCCGGGAACCTTCTGGAGCCCAATGACCGTGGGCTCGCCCGCCTCAAGAACTCCGCCGCCGTCCTCGGCTTCACCCGCGTTCGAGCCCGATGGCTTCCGCGGGTCGTTTCTCAGGAGGCCGCTGGTCTCTTTCGGAACACATACTGGCTCTCATCGTCGAGAAATGTGTCCATCGCCATCAACTCCGCGGCAATCTTCTCGTCGGCGTCCCACGCTGGTAGTGACCACGGAACAAACCTGCCGTCTATCACGTCACCAACCTCAACATCGTCTTGATGCAGAAGGCAGGAAGCTACCTCACGAACGAAGCCATGCACCGAATCGATACCGAACTCAACTCCCCACCGGCTGCGCAAATCACTGATGAGATGAGCGGCGGCAACCGGGCCTCTGCTCAAGCGGCAGTAAACATCATCGGCCATGTCGGATTGCTGAGACATCGTGAAGCGGCCTAACGCCCCAAGTTCAGCGACCCGGCGCACAGGACGCGCCGATTGCCAAACACGACGCCATGCCGGGTTGAATGCCATGAAGGGTTGCGTGGCCCGGCGGCGACCGTCGTCCGGGCCGGACCATAAACACTGAAGCAACGCAGCATCACACCCCAACTGCAACCGCGACTCCGGCCGCTGGCAAGCGCCGCGAATGGAGCCGCCACGAGGTGTCGCTCGACGTGGACCGGAGTGGCTGCGGCGCCGGGTTCCAGTGTGCTCCTGGCGGTAGCAGATTTTCCCCAAGGCGTTCCGGCCCCTGCGGCGGGCTGTGGATGTGAAATGACGCTTGTCGGGTGGCCCCGAGGCGGTTCCCTTCGCGCGGTCAACCGATGTCGACCTCTCCCTGGCTAGTCGCCCTGAAGCTGTTCCTGCCTTCCTGGAACTTCTTCAACGACTTCACGGCCGTCCCCACGATGGAGTTCGCCGTCATTGGGGTCGCGGGCGCCTTGGGCGAATGGCGGCCGTTGTTCCGCGCCGGGGCCGCCCCGAGTCCGTGGCGCGTGGTGTTCAATCCGCAGGGCAACCTCGACCTGCTGGAACAAACCCTCGTGGAGCGGGCCGCCGAGGAATTCCGGGCGGAACCGCCCAGGGAAATGGACGCGCCGGGCGGGACTTATCCTGCGCTGGTCCGCCTCGCGCGTCGTCGGCTCACGCAATTTGGGCTGCCGGGCGCCGGGTCGTTTCGGTTTCGCCTCGTGCTGCGGGAACCGGGGCTGGCACCGGAAGTCATCTTCACTTCCCCGGTGTTGGCCGCCAGGGAGGCCCGCCCTTGAACCCGGCCGAACTCGAACTCGCGGTCGTGGTGTCGCAGCGCCTGCTGGGCGCGGGATTGCTGGTCCAGTCGGCCGAATTGCTCGCCACCCGCGGCATCTACTCGGCCGCGGGGGCACTGGCGGGACGCGACGTAAGGCTGGGCTTGGGCCTGCGCCTGGCCGGGGCGGTTTGGCTGCTGCTCGCGCCGGTCGCGGTGGCCTCGCCGGTCGCGGCGCTGGGCCACGGACTGCTGCTGGCCAATTCCCTGTGGCTGATCGTCCGGTCGCGCGGGCCGGTATGCGGGGGCAGCGACAGCATGTTTTTCCAGGTCCAACTCGGGTTGCTGGTCGCCAACCTCGGTTTCCTCGGGCCCGCGGCGGCCCCGCTCGGCCTCGGTTGGATCGCGGCGCAGAACGTGTTGTCCTATTTCCTCGCGGCCGTTTCCAAGGCGCGAAACCGGTCGTGGTGGAATGGGCAGGCCCTGCGAAACCTCTTTGCCTCGGCTGGTCCCTACGCGCTGATCCCCGCGGTCCGCCCGTGGGCCACGAACGAGTTCCGGTGCCGCTGGCTAGGCTGGAGCGTGGTGTTGATCCAGTTGGCCGCGCCGGCGGTGCTGGTGCTGCCGCCGGCGGGGCGCTGGGTGTTGGTCGCGCTGCTGGGCGCCTTTCACCTGGCCAACGCGTTCGTAATCGGGCTCAACCGGTTCGTCTGGGCGTGGTTCGCCACCTATCCCGCCCTGCTGGTCGTCGGCCGGTGAACCGGGCCGGGCGGGGAATGCGGGGCTTGCCCTCGACCGGGGACCTTCCCAGACTGGCGCCGTCGTCCAAGAACACCGCGCTCCCATGCTTCGTCCCCGCAAGAAATACACCGTCCACGACCTCCGGCAGCTCAAGGGCAAACGCGTCCTCACGCACATCCACGTCAAGTCGCCCGAGGAGGCAGCGGCGGCGGAGCAGGCCGGGGTGGACCTGATGAGCTGCAGCTTCGACAGCCCTGAGGCGCAGGCGCGTTTGCCGCTCCTCGTGGCGGCGGCACCTACGAGCTTCCTATCCGGCGCCACGCCGCACGGCCTCGCCTCGCCCGAGGAGGCGATCCGCGTCGCCTTCCGCGCCCTCGAACTGGGCGCCAGTTCGGTCTACTGCTCGGCGAGCCCCTTCATCATCGAGGCGATGGCACGCGAGGGCATTCCCGTAGTCGGGCACCTGGGCCTGGTGCCACGGCACGTTACGTGGACCGGTTACCGCGCCATCGGCAAGACCGTGGCGGAGGCGAAGGAGCTGCATCGCCGCATGAAGGAACTGGAAAACGCGGGCGCCTACGCGGCGGAGCTGGAGGTCGTGCCGCACAACCTCGCACGCTTCCTCGCTTCGCAGACCCGGATGCTGCTCATGTCGCTCGGTTCCGGCAGCGGGTGCGACACCCAGTTCCTGTTTTCCGACGACATCCTCGGCGACTACGACGAACGCCCGCCGCGCCACGCCAAGGCTTACCGAAACTTCGCCGCCGAACACCGGCGCCTCCAGGCGGAGCGACTCGCCGCCTTCCGCGAATACATTGCCGACGTGAACGAAGGCCGCTTCCCGGAGCGCAGCCACCTGGTGGAAATGGAAGCCGCGCAGCTCGACGAAGTGGTCCGATCACTGGCCGATGCGCCGTAATTGTCGCTGCAACCGTGCAGGCATGAGGCCCACCGCGCTCGAAGCGCTCGACGAGCGCTGTCGAGCGAATCGCTTAGCCGAAGGAACCAGGTGGCGTTTTTCCGAGGCAAGCTGATGTCCGGTGGCCGATGACGCTCTGCCGAGGCCGCCCCTTTGACCCTGGGCGATGAATGGGAACTTATCGAAACCGGCGCCGCCTGGGGAATTGCGCCCGATCCCCGTCGTTCTGCCTGCCGGACTCGCAGCCGCCCAAGGCGGTGCGGGGCCAAATTTCAGTCGCGGTTAGCCAAAGAAGTATCGTGAAGTCCCCGCGAAATCCCCTTACGGTCCAACCGGTTCATCGCCCCGTGGACGGCTCCACCGTCGGTGAAACCAATTGAATTTATGACCAGTGCAAACGTTGCTCCGGCCACCCCCGCATCGAGCGGGTATCCCGACCTGCGGGCCATCGCGGCCCCGTTCGAGAAACCGTCCGTAGCCCGGGCGGTGTGGCAGCTCGTCAACACATTCGTGCCTTACGCCCTGATCTGGGTCGCGATGTATTTCACCCGCCAAACCTCCTGGTGGCTTACCCTCCCCCTCGCGGTGCTGAACGGCCTCTTCCTGGTCCGCATCTTCATCATTTTCCACGATTGCGGGCACGGATCGTTCCTGAAGTCCAAAACGGCCAATTCGATCATTGGCTTCATCGGCGGTCTGCTGACCTTCACGCCTTACCACCACTGGCGGTGGCAGCATTCCGTCCATCATGCCACCTCGGGGAACCTTGATGCCCGGGGCGTCGGGGATATCTGGACGATGACGGTGGACGAGTATCTCGCGGCAACTCCCCGCCGTCGGTTCATTTACCGGATGGTGCGCAATCCGCTGATCCTGTTTGTGATCGGCCCCCTGTTTCTGTTTGTCTTCTGGCACCGCGTTCCTTCGGCCAAGGCCCGGCCGCGGGAGCGACGGGAAGTTCACGTCATGTCGCTGTCGATCATTCTCATGGGCACCGCCCTGAGCTTGGTTTTTGGGATTCGTGACTATCTGATCATCCAAGGCGTCATCTTGTTGATCGGTGGCGGAACAGGCCTCTGGATGTTCTATGTGCAGCATCAGTTCGAGGATGTTTACTGGGAGAAAGACGGCGGCTGGAGTCCGACCGCCGCCGCGCTGGAAGGCAGTTCCTTCTACAAGCTTCCGCGAGTTCTCCAGTGGTTTTCGGGCAACATCGGGTTCCACCACATTCATCACCTGAATTCCCGCATTCCCAACTACAATCTGGAACGGTGCTTCCTCGCCTGTCCGACCTTCCAAGACGTCCGGCCGATCACCTTGCTCAGCAGCCTCAAGACAATCCGTTTGCGCCTGTGGGACGCGCGGAACCGACGCATGATCGGGTTCCGCGAACTGAAGTCGTATCCGGTTCCGGGTGGTGCGCGGGCGTAGGACTTCCCCGCCAGTTCGGGATTGAGATCGGCCGAATCTCGGCCGCCGCCGGCAGGGCTCCATTATTCCCATTCGCTCCTTCCTTCATGCCCGGCGACCCGGGCATTCTCCGCCGAAACCGTGCGCGAATGGTGGCAACAGTTCTCTGAGCGGGCCGAAACTTGGCTCCTGGACGTCATATTTCAGCAACGTCCTGGCAAGAAGGCGGCGCTGGTGCGGTTCACCTTGCTCAGCTTGTCCAAGGTTTTCACCGGCGCGGTTAAGCTCCGGCGCTCCCTCTACAGCGTGCGAATCCTGCGGGATTCCACCTTGGGAGTGCAGGTCATTGCGGTGGGCAACCTGACGGTGGGCGGAACGGGGAAAACCCCGGTGGTCGAAAAATTCGCCCGGGCCTTGCAGGACGCGGGCCGCAAGGTCGCCATCCTATCCCGAGGCTATCGTTCACGCCCCAAGCCTTTGCGCCAGCGCTTGGCGGACAAGCTTTTCCTTCGGGAAGACACCACGCCTCCCCGCATTGTCAGTGACGGTCGGTCACTCCTGCTCGATTCCGAAACGGCGGGCGATGAACCCTACATGCTGGCCAGCAATCTGCGGGATGTCGTCGTCCTCGTGGACAAGGATCGGGTCAAGGCGGGGCGCTACGCGGTCGAACAGTTCGGGTGCGACACCCTGCTTCTGGACGACGGTTTCCAATACTGGAAGCTCGCCGGGCGAAGGACCGATGTCGTGCTCGTCGATGCCCAACAGCCGTTCGGAAACGGTCACTTGTTGCCCCGCGGAACGCTGCGCGAACCCCCGAGTCATCTGGCCCGTGCCAGCGTCATTTTCCTGACCAAAGTGGACCGCAGTTCGGATGAACGCAGCCGGGCAATCGACCTGCTACGTGGGCGGATATCCCAGCTGAACCAACGGGCCGAAGTGGTTGAATGCCAACATCATCCACTCTATTTCGAGGATGTGTTTACCGGGGAAATCCACGGGTTGGAGGTGCTCCGGAACCGCAAGGTGGCGAGCCTCAGCGGCATCGCACAACCCGAGAGTTTCGAATCCAAACTGGTCGAATTGGGCTCCCAAATCGTCCTCGCGCGCCGGTTTGCGGATCACCATCGGTTCAGCCAGCAGGAAGTGCTCGATGCGATCAATCGCGGCAAGAAGCGCGGGGCCGAGCTGCTGGTGACCACCCAGAAAGATGCGGTCCGTTTCCCGAAGATCGATCGCCGGGACCTGCCCATCTACTTCATGCGGGTCGAAATCAAGATCACCGCGGGGGCGACGGGATTCGACGAGGCCGTCCGCCGGATTTGCTTCAAATGAGCCGCGAACAATCCGCCGGAATCGCTGATTCCGGCGGACAATCTCGGCCTACCGCGAGGCGTTACTTGGCGCCTTGGTCAATCCACGCCCGGACCAACCCCACCTGTTCCTTGGTCAGGGGTTCACCCTTGCCTTCCGGCGGCATCGCATCGTCTTCCGAAAGCCGGGCAACGCTATGCACCAAGGTGCTCTTGGCCCCGTCGCCCTTGATGACATTCGGGCCATTCTCGCCACCCTTCAAAGTGGCTTCGAGGGAATCCACCCGGAGATCACCCTTCTTTTTCTCGGGCCCATGGCACTTGAAGCACGACTTTTCGAACAGCGGGCGAATGTCCTTGTCGAAGGTCACACCTTCTTTCTTGGCGGCCGGCGGCAACTTGCTGACGTCGACATCGGCCGCAAACGCCGTTGCAGCGGCGAACACGGCCATCAGGAGAGCGGATCGAATTTTCATGAGTTAATCGGAATGCGAACGCTCGCCAATGACGGGGATACCGTCAAAATCATTCAAATTGGGTCCGGCTTGGATGGGAGCGCACCGGTTTCCGTCTGCCGTTCGTTTACCGATCCATGACAATTTCGCCCTGATTTGCCCAACGCGAGTCAACAATTCGGCGGTCCAATGATTTCGCCACCGATGATGATTCGTCGGCATGGAGGGTGCTTAGGCAAATCTTGAAGCTCGATTCCGGCGAATACGATCCCTTGGGTTCTATTTTGACGAAAAGGTGAACTTTACGTGACGAGTTCAACAAGCTTCATTGCGGGCGCACAACACTTTACCTACTGACCATGGCTGACGACAAAATGCAGCTACAACGCTGGGAATTGAAATACACGATCCCGGAGGACGTGGCGTTGGCGGTGCGGGAGTTTGTGCGTTCCTACCTGGAGTTGGACGAATACGGAGCCAAGCGACCGGACCTCTCCTACACGATCCACAATCTTTACCTCGATTCACGCAACTTGGCGATCTACTGGGGCACGATCAACGGCAACAAAAACCGATACAAGCTCCGCCTCCGGTTCTACGAGGACAACCCGGGCGCCCCGGTCTATTTTGAGATCAAGCGCCGGATGAACGAGGCGATCCTCAAGCAACGCGGTGGCGTGAAGCGGCATGCCGTTGAAACCGTGTTGGCCGGCCATCTGCCCGCCGCAAATGAGCTCGTGTCCGCCGATGGGCGCCAACTTGTTGCGATCCAAAGATTTGTCGAGCTGGCGCAGCACGACCAAGCGGGCCCGGTTGCCCATGTTCGCTACGATCGCGAGGCATGG
>JBIIUN010000226.1:0-7793 GCA_044339945.1 Kapaibacterium sp. (SeqCode) | reverse complement strand
TCGCCGCGCAAATTCTGGTGGAACCGGTCCTGCGACCGACCTTCCGCGTGTGAACCTCCGTCGGCGTCGCGCGGTCCTTGGATTCGGCCTGGGTCTTTTTGCCGCCGTCCTGCTAGCGGCCACCAACACGGTGCCGGCGCGACGCATCGGCCCCGACGACTCGCTCCTCGCCGAGGGGCGGTTTGTCTTCGAGCGGAATTGCGTCATCTGCCACGGCAAGTGGGGCGACGGCCGCGGTGAGATGGCGACCGGCATGGTTCCGCGACCCCGCAAGTTCACCGCCGGCACCTTCAAGTTCCGTTCCACCCCGTCCGGTTCCCTGCCCACCGACGCCGACCTCGCACGGACCATCCGCGGCGGCCTTTTCGGCACCTCGATGCCCACCTTCCAGCATCTGCCGGAGCGTGACGTGAAGTCGGTCATCGAATACGTGAAGACGTTTTCCCGGAAATGGAGCGCCCCGGAAAACTACGCCGCGCCCCTGCCGTTGCCGGAGCCGCCGGCGTGGCCCAATGACGTCGCGACCCGCGCCCCCCGCCTCGCGGCCGGCCGCGCGCTGTTCGAGCTGAACTGCCAGCCGTGCCACGGCCCCGAAGGTCGCGGCAATGGTCCGGCGACGGCCGAACTGGAGGACGAGTGGGGCCAACCCGCCGTCCCCGCCGACCTGACCCGGCCGGCGATCAAGAGCGGCACCGAACCCCGCGACCTCTACCGGGTGCTGGTGACCGGCCTCAACGGCACCCCGATGCCGAGCTTCCTGGAGTCCACCACCGAATCCGAGCGGTGGGACCTCGTTGCCTACCTCCTCTCGATCCGATCCACGGCCGTGACGCCCTAGGTTTCCGCGATTCGGGCTTGTTCTGTCGGCCGGGTCCGCTTCCATCAGCCCCGCTATGCTGCCGCCCGTGGTGATTTTTTCCGATCTGCTCCCGCCCAAGCGGGGGGGGCTCGCCGATCACACCGCCGCGCTGGCAACCCACCTGCACCAAGCGGGCCATCAGGTCACCGTCATCAGCTCGGTCGGGGTCGGCGGGAATACGCCCTACATGGTCCGGCCGGTGATGGACGACTGGCGTGACGTCGCGTTGTTGGCGGCCGAACTGACCGCCGTGCCGTCGGACGCCGTCCTCGTCTGGCAATACGTCCCGCACATGTATGGCCATGGCGGCGTCAATTCCCAGCTGCCGTCCTTCATGGGCTGGCTGAACCGCCTGGGCCGCCGCCAAGTGGTGATCGCCCATGAGGTCGCCGCGGACTACTCGTGGCATCCCGGCCGATTCTGGTTCGCCTGGAACCATCGCCGGCAATGGAAGAAAATCCTCCGTTACGCCGACGCCATCCCCATTTCCACGAGCCGCTGGGTCGAGGAATGGTCGGCCAAACGGCCGGACGCCGCGAAGAAGTTCTTCACCCTGCCTTCGCCCAGCAGCATTCCGCGGGACCCGACCCTGACCGAAGCGGATCGCATCCGCTGGCGGAAGGAACATCGCCTGCCGGAGAACGCCAAGATCATCGCCTACTTCGGCACCTACAGCCCCGCCAAGGGCATCCCGTGGGTCATCGACGGCTGGCGCTATTCCCTGCGCGCCAACCAGCCCGTGGCGTTTGTGCTCATCGGCGCCGCCCCGGAACTTCCCCTATCGTCCGACCTGCGGGCGCTCTACCGATCCCTCGGATACGTGAAGCCCCAGGAAGTCTCCCGCGCCCTGCATGCGGCCGACGTCGTGGCGCTGCCCTTCACCGACGGCGTGAGCGAACGGCGCACGACCCTTATGGCCGCGCTGGACCACGGCGTCGCCGTGGCCACCACCACGGGACACAACACCGGCACCGCCCTGCAAAAGGCGGACTGGATCGCGCACGTCGGCGCCGAGGACCGCAACGGCTACATCCGGCTGATGCAGGAACTCGTGCACATGGACGAGAAGCGCGCCGTGATCGCGGCCGCCGGCAAGATCCACCACGACCGGGAATTTGCCTGGCCGGTGGTCGTGCAGCGGTTGCGCGAACGGATGAAGTAGGCGGCCGCCGCCCGCTACTTCGTCCGGTAGCCCGTGGCGGCCTCGCGCAGTTCGGCTTTCCAGTCGTGGGTCGGCTCGCCGTAGCCGCGTTTCCGTTCGGCCAGCGCGGGCGCAATGATCTCGGTGCGCGGATCCAGCTCGCGACCGTAGATGAGCGGCCAAAGCCGACCGCAGTTGTTGGCCATGTCGTGGCCCTGTTCCTCATCGAAGGACGGGCGGAAGAGGTCCACCGCGAGTTGAAGTTCGCGGATGAGTTCAGCCTCGGTCGGATGGCCAGTCTTGCGGATCACCCTGCGGAAGGCTTCCAGATCCTTTTCCTCCAGCCGGTTCAGCTTGGCGATGAGGATATCGATGGGATGGGGGAACCGCAGGGTGCAGTTTTCCACGACAACGGTCTGCAGGCGGTCGCGCCAGCGCGGGCTGGTGCGAAAGTTCAATTCGCTGCTGACCTGGATGTAGAACTCCGTCTGTCCCGTCCCGAGCTGATGGCGATGCACCAGTTCGTCTAGCCCCTCCCATTCGCTGAAACAGTCCACGTCGGCGCTGGTCAGGGAGGCATCGACGGCAATCTGAAGCGGCGCCGAGCCGAAGATCGTGATCTCAAAATGACGATCCTTGGGCAGCAGGCCCACCAGCCTGCGGAGCAGTCCTCCGGCGGGAGTGTTCAGGTCAACGGAACCAGCCCAAGATTCCAGGTCCATAGGTTCTCCTTGCTCCAAGTGAGTTGACCGCCTGATCCAGCAGCCGGTTGGTGACGCCGGGATCGGCGCCCAGACGTTCGGCGAGGCGCTGATCGCGTGGGCTGAGCGGGCGGCCGGCGCGGCGCTTGAGGATGATGCGGGCCGCAATGCGGGCCTTGCGCCACCAGGGATCAATCAGGTGGGGCTTGCCGACGCCGTTGAGCAGCCACGGATGCATTTCGTTTCGGAGGAAGGGTTACCGCCTAGCCCGGCGCATCGCAACCACGGCGGCATAGATGCTTGGAACCGTCAATCGTGGCCCCAGGTGAAGTAGGCGCGGCGGCGGGGCTCATCCACCCAGAGCGACCAGACTTGGGCAACCGTTCCATTGGTTCTCCGCCTCTCTGCAAGATAGTGCCTCGGATTGTCCAGGTGGTTGGAGGTAATGCGCCAAGAAGACGGAACGATTGCCGCCGCCCAGTTGAGTTTCAGATCCAGGTTTGTGAGCACCGACTCCAAATGTCGCGGCACCTGGACTTCATTGGTGGAGGCGACCAATCCGTGCCGCGAAATGATGGCGTCCATGGCACCTGGCGAGCCTTCGAAGAAGAACCCGTAGCCACCTTCAAACAGATGGATGCCATTCGCCTCCAAGACCCGCACATCCGGGGGCTTCGGCTTCAAAACGATCTGTTCAAAAAGGGCGTGTGGGCGCGAATGAACATAGCCAAGGAGCAAGACTACCCCGGTGGCCAAGCCCCACCAACCGCGAGTGATGGTTAGCGGGGACCCCTTGAAAATCTTGCCGACAATCACAGCCACGACGTTGAGAATCAGCGCTGCTGGCCCGCCCAAAACGAGCACGAACACCAACCACAGGTTACCGATCCAAAAGGAAGCGAAAATCCACGCTCCGATCAGGCAGATGAAGCCGACCGCGGCTGTCGCTAACGCGGAAGTCGGGTGAGATGTGGCCGGGCAGTTGGCGGGTTCCGTTGTCATCGGCCGTGTTTCGTTCGACGGCATGTTGGACCGACGTGCGGGGAGTATGTCACTCCCACTCGCACAGCCCCTCGACATACGCCGCCAAGCCGTCGCGGAGCCAGCCGTCGAGCTGGGCCTGGTGCTTGAACGGTTCGAAACGGGCATTCATGCGTAGTTGATGTTTCCCGTCAGGCCGGCCTCCCCAGCGCGGTCGATCAGCCGGAGCAGTTCGCCGCATTCCGCCATCCGGCTGCGCCGCCGAACCAGAATGATCAGGCCGAAGGTCGGTTCCTGCGCCGCAAGGGCGAGGAAGTCATCACGATTGCAGGTTACTAGCAGGAGCCGGTTGAGGCGGGCGTAGCGGAATACCTCCGCATCGGGTGTGTCTCGTGGCAGGACGTTCCTGAGTTCGACGACTTCGTGTCCGCCCTGACACAGCACCCGGGCGGCCTCGGTGGGAACGTCATGGTCCAGCAGGAACTTCATTCGCTGGCCATCTGCCGGGCAACCAAGGCTTCGATCTCGGCCTTGTTGTCCTCGTAGTAGGCGAGGCACTCGTAAACTTGCGCGCGCGTGAGAGCCGGGAAGCTGCGAACCACGTCGTCCACCGACGCGCCGTTCAGGACGAGGCCGACCACGTCATGCACGCCGATGCGGGTGCCTTCGACGATCGGATTGCCTGAACGCAAGCCGGGGCGACTGACGATGTGGCGGTAAGTCTGCGCGACCATGCGCATAGCCTTAGGCCGACGGGGATGGGGCGTCAACGCAGCCCATCGTCACTCCCACTCGCACAGCCCCTCGACATACGCCGCCGAGCCGTCGCGGAGCCAACCGTCGAGCTGGGCCTGGTCCTTGAGCTGTTGGCCGCGCAGGCGGGGGACGATGACGAACTTGGTGTTGATCTCGGGCAGGGCCGTCAGGTCGCTCCAGAGCTTCTCGAACTGGGCGACGGGGAAGACGTCTTCCTGGCCGTGGCCCCACCGCTTCTTCACGTCCTTCACGGTCACGTAGGTCGGCAGCTTGGCGGCCAGCGCGCGGATGGCGGCGGTGATCTTTTCCTGGGCGGCGGCGGAACCCGTTAGTGGGACAGGCATCTTGCCTGTCTCACGGGCTTCCAGCCCGTGAGCCGAACTGGGGCTGGAAGCCCCGGAGTCAGGCTGGAAGCCTGACCCACTCAGGATGTCCTCCCTGGTCAGTCCCATCGCGGCGAGGAACTGCTCGAGGTCGATCCACGTGGTCATCGAGTTGTAGTAGCTCAGGCGGAACTCGTCCTCTTCGCGCGGCATGGCGAGGCCTTCCACCAAACGCGGTCGTCCGTTCACGCGGGCCAAGCCGCCGCCGCGATCTTCCAGACGGCGGGTGATGACCTCGAAGGTCAGGCAGGCGCCGCTCTGGATGTGTTGGCCGAGCAACGCGGCGTCGGGACTCGCGCCAAGCGTGTCGATGTTGTGGAGCATCAGCCAACGGAGCTGCGGACGTTCCGTGAGCAGCTTCGCGAGAACACCGTTGCGGAGCAGGTTCGGCAGTTCGTAGAAGTGGCCGACGGGATGCAGGCACTGGAGCGGGACGTTGTCGGTGTAGTCGCTGCCTTCGCCGGTGGTCTTGGCCCAGTTCATCAGGGCCGAGCGCAGGCTGTCGCGGACCTTCTGCTGCTGCACATCGAGCACTTGCTGGGGCATTTCCTCCCACTGGAAACGCAGGTCGCGCACGGTGGGAATCATCCGCAGACCCACGCTCTTGCCCTGGGAAAGATGCAGCGGGCCTTCGTAGCCGTAGCGCCGCATCCGTTCCAGGAACGCCGCGGTCGGTCCCTGCGTGAGATAGCTGGTGGTGAAGATGTGGGGAACGGTCGCGCCGTAGGTCCGGCCGGCTTTGCGCGACTTGGCCAGGTGCGTCTCGATGAACGTGCGGTGGCGTCCGCCGAGCTTGGCGTAGGGATGGAGCGCCTTGCAGGTGCCGGCCCCGCCGGTCCAGCGCGAGCCCGCGCCGGCGGCGAGGGTGACGACGGCCAGCTCGCCGTTGCGCAGGGCGGCTTCGCCGAGGGCAAGTGGGACAGGCATCTTGCCTGTCTGACGGGCTTCCAGCCCGTGTCTTTGACTGGGGCTAGAAGCCGTGGAGACAGGCTGGAAGCCTGTCCCACTCTGCTTTGCCGGTGAATCGGGTTCACCAAACCAAGCGGCCGAGCCGTGTCCGCTGCGGAAATAACCCTCTGGAAGGCGGGCATGTTCCGGATTGAGCTGGATGTAGCTGGCGATGCGTTCCAACTGGTGTTCGTTACGGACGATGTGGTCGAAGGATTCGTCCTGCCAGAAGGCTCCTTCGCGACGGAGAACTTCGTTGCAGCGGTTCGCGGTCCAAGACTTCCAAGAGTGCAGAATGTCCGATAGCGCGTGGTCCATCAGCGGTTGCACCAAGAGGTGGACGTGGTTGGGCATCACCACATAGCTGCCTAGGCGGTAGCGCTGGCCGTCGAAATGCTTTAGCGCGCTTTCCACAATGTCGGCCACGGCTGTTTCCCGCAGCACGCAGGACCCGTGCGACTCGTCCAATTCCCGATCCTCCAGTTCCCACGCCGAGGCGGCAAATTCCTCGGCCTGCTCGGCGTTCATTTCGGCAGGGAACCGGCGTCGGCTGGATTCCTTGGCCAGCGTCAGTCGTCGGATCGCAACGGGAGAAAGCGCATCGGCCAGGCGGAAGGTGACGAAGTAGGTGCAGCCGTCCTGCCGCCAGTGGGGAAGCTGTCGGAGCGAAATGCTCGCAGGCTGCTTGGGATCGAAGGGATGAAACCGATGGGCCGACGGAGTAGTGGGGCAGGCTTCCAGCTTGTCTGACGGGCTTCCGGCCAGTGAAAGAGAATCTGGGGCTGGAAGCCCCGGAGACAGGCTGGAAGCCTGTCCCACTAGATCCAACCGCGCCACGTCCTCGTCCTTCACATCCTCGATGCGCGTGTCGGCGCGGAGACGGTTTTGGGCGAGGCCGATGCGGCCTTCCTTCAGGTCGGAACGGATCTGCTCGTGCTGGGCGCGGTCGAAGCCGTTTTGCTCCAGCAGCTCGTGGAGCGATGCGCCGTCGGACTTGCCGGACTTGCCGCGCGGCATCAGGGCGTCGAAGAGCGTCTGAACCATGCCGCGCAGCTCGGGCTTGGTGCGGCAGGCGGCGCCGAACTTGTCGAGTTCCGTGCGGCGGCTGGCGGGCAGCTCGGAGCGGTCGGTGCGGAGGAGCTTGGGCAGGACGAGCGCGTAGTAGCCGGACGGCATGAGGGCGTCGTCGTCGGTCAGCAGCGTGGCGAAGGTGCCGTTCTCGTTGATGGCGTAGTCGAAGACGACGGGGTCCATCGCGAAGGGCAGCGAGGCGCTCAGCTCGCGCTTGGTCTCGAGCATGATCTGCTGGAGCCGCGCCTGGGCTTCCAGCTTGCGGTGCGGCGCGAAGATGAAACCCATGCCGCCGCCGGACATGCCGCCGAGCATCCAGAAGCCCCAGAAGTCGCCGCCAAACTCGGCCTCGCACTTGGCGATGAGCTGTTCGGTGAAGTAGTTCGAGGCCCAGGGAATGATGGCCTGTAGCGGTTGGCGGAAGTTGCGCGTGGTGGCCGCACCGAGAGCCTTGATGTCGCCGCGCTTCAACGACGAGATCACTTCGTCCAAGACGCTGAGCGCGTCCTGACGACCAGCCCATTCAGCGCTGGAGCGGAGCAGGTATTTCTCCGTCACCATTTCGAGGATGGGCCCGACGTTCTGGGCCATGCCGCCGTGGACGACGACGAGGGAATCCATCAGCGCCTTGCGCGCGGACTCGGGGATTTCGTCGCGGCTGAAGACGTGGTGCACGGGCATGAGCCGGCCGCGCGAGATGCCGAACTCGGGATCGCCGTCGCCGGAAGGCACGCCGGTGATGAGCTTGATGCCGGGCCAGACGCCGCCGGAGTCCTGCCAACCGCCACCGGAGCCACCGAGCCATTCGCCGAGCAATGCGCGGGCGAGGACGAGGCGGCGGTCGGGTTCGGAGAGCGGGCCGGTGAGTCCCTTTTGTGGAACAGGCTTCCAACCTGTCCCACGGGCATCTTGCCCGTGTTGGGGACTGGGGCTGGAAGCCCCGGAGACAGGCT
>JBIIUN010000225.1:0-7837 GCA_044339945.1 Kapaibacterium sp. (SeqCode) | reverse complement strand
GCAATCGTGGGGTTCCTCAGAAACTTTGGTCGCCGTCTTTGTCCTAGATGGTGACCTCCACGTCGCCCGCCGCCGCGGTCTGATGCCAGCGGCAAATCGGCTGCATGCGCTCGGAGGAGCGCTTCAGGCCGGTGCTTACCATTGTGCGGGCGAAATTCATCGCAGAGACGCCGGGACGGTTAGCGCATGCTCCGGACGGCGTCAAGTTGGGCTGCATGGATGAGCAATTGACGCCTCGTTTTCCCGAATCCCCTGAGTCCGAAGCGGTTTGGATTTCCGGGTGCACGGCGGGAATTGGTTTCAACCCGCTGTGCCGACCGCTACAACCGGTCCGTGAAGTGTTTTGTCACGGGAGCCTCCGGGTTCGTGGGCGGCAATTTGGTGCATGAGTTGGCCCGCCAAGGCCATCGCGTCCGTGTCCTGCTCCGCCCGGGAGCAGATGTCCGCGGACTCCAAGGCGTCGAGGTGGAGCGAGTAGAGGGCGACATCACCGACAAATCGGAACAACTCGCCGAGAAAATGCGCGGCTGTGACTGGTGTTTCCACGTCGCGGCAAGCTACGCGCTATGGCTTCCGGACTACCGGCCGATGTTCGCCGCCAATGTCCTGGGCACCCAGAAGATAATCCGAGCCGCGGTTAAGGCGGGGTGCTCGCGGATCGTTTACACGAGCACGGTGGGGTGCATTGGACTGCCCAAGCCGACGCCCGAAGGCAAAATCGTCCCGACCGACGAATCCACCCCGGTTTCGGAGACGCAAATGACGAACCCCTACAAACTGTCCAAATGGCAGGCGGAGGTCGCAGCCCGCGAGTTGGCGGAGCAGGGGGCGCCGGTCATCATCGTTAATCCCAGCGCGCCGGTGGGGCCGCGAGACGTCAAACCGACGCCGACGGGCCGAATGATCCTCGATTTCCGAAACGGCGCGATGCCGGCCTACCTCGACACCGGCCTCAACTTCGTTCATGTCCGTGACGTGGCTGCCGGACATGTCTTGGCCGCGGAAAAGGGCCGAATCGGGGAGCGCTACATACTGGGAGCCGCCGACGGAAACCTCACCATGAAGCAGGCCTTCGAACACCTCGGCCGAATCACCGGCCGGCCGGCGCCTCGCTTTCAGGTGCCGTATGGGGTCGCGTTGGCGGCGGCACATGTTGACGAACTGCTGGCGAAGCTGACGGGGAAACCTCCCAAGGCGCCGTTGGCGGGAGTGAGGATGGCCGCCTACAAGATGTGGTTTAATCCGGCCAAGGCCATCCGGGAGCTTGGACTGCCCCAAACCAATCCGGTGCAAGCCTTGGCCGATGCGGTGGCGTGGTTTGAGCAAAACGGATACGTGAAGTCGCGGTAAACCAGCTTCCAGGCCGTCGGGATGGGCCGAAGGTTTTGAGTGTTGTTTGTGTCTCAATTGAGTTTCGAAAAACAGCTTGTGAAATATTTCACGACCACCCAGCATCCGGCCTCCGTTTTTGGGAATGCATCGGCTTGGGTTGTCTCCAACCGCCTGTTTTCCCCGGTTTTTGCGTCATGCGTTTGATCAAACAGCTTTTGGTTCTCGCCGTCTTGCTGGCTGCCCCGGTTGCCGGATGGGCCGCGGAAGGCGGGGAGCATCATGGGTTGACTACTTACGCCCCGGTCGTTTTGGACTTGGGTTTCCTCAAAGTGACCAACTCAATGATTGTCACTTGGATGGTAGCCTTGGGGTTGATCTTGTTCGCCAAGGTCGCGACCAAGGATATGAAGCGAGTCCCGTCCGGTCTGCAGAACTTTTGGGAGTGGTTGGTGGAGTCGTTGGCGAGCTTCCTTGAGGGGATTTTGGGGTGGAATCTGGCCAAGCAGACCTTCTGGTTCTTCGCCACGGTCTTCATCTTTATCATTTTCACCAACTGGGCGGGCTTGATTCCCGGTGTTGGTTCTATCGGTTGGGGGACCCCGGATGCGTCGGGCCACCTGCATCACATCGACACGCCTGTCCTGCGGGGGGCGAATGCTGACCTGAACATGACTTCGGCAATGGCCATCGTGTTCTTTGGTTGCTGGATCTTTTGGGCCATCAAGGCCAATGGGGTTGGTGGTTCGTTGGCCCACGTTTTCCTCTACCGTGGCGATGCGGTCGGCTTCATGAAGATCGCCCTGATCCTGGTCTTCCTCGGGGTCGGGCTTTTGGAAGTTGTTTCGATTCTCTTCCGTCCCGTTTCCCTGAGCTTCCGTCTTTATGGTAACATTTTCGCTGGTGAAAATCTGCTGGAAGCAATGGCGCTAACCGGGGGGCGGTATTTTGGTTGGCTTGTTCCGCTGCCGTTCTACTTCATGGAGCTCATCGTTGGCTTTGTGCAGGCTTTGGTGTTTACGCTCCTTACCGCCGTCTTCACCGCGCTCATCTGTGAGCATCACGAAGAAGGGCACGAATCCGCCGAAGCTCACGGCAAGTCCGAGGGTGCTCACCACTGACAATTTGCGAATTTCGGCGGTCTGACCGTTGGCTTTGACTGCGGGGGCCGCCGAGGAAAACAAGAAAGGACAGTATAACATGTTGGCTGAAATCTCCGGCAATATTCACGTTGCGGTTGCTGCTCTCGGCTCCGCCGTCGCGGTCGGTATCATCGGCATGAAGGCTGCTGAAGCCGTGGGTCGCAACCCTGGTGCTTCCGGCAAGATCCTCGTCCAGGCGCTGCTTAGCTCCGCTCTGGCCGAAGGTATCGTCTTCTTCGCGATCTTCCTCGTGCAGAAGTAAGCCCGCCAATTCCCGGCGCTGGGCAACCGGCGCCGGGTTCTAGTCCTTCAAGTTTGACACAAGTTTATGGAATCCCTGTTTCTGATCGCTGCTGCTGCTCCTGCTGAAGGGGGTGGAATTGCGGAGACAATTGCCAAGACCTTCGGCTGGAATGCTCAGCTGTTCGTCTCCCAGTTGATCAGCTTCCTCATTGTCGCGTTCCTCCTGCAGAAGTTCGCCTTCAAGCCCATCCTTGCGATGCTGGATGACCGCCGGAAGAAGATCGAAGAGAGCTTGTCCAACGCCGAGAAGATCAAGGCCGAGCTGGCGCAGGCTGAATCCACCCGCAAGCAGCTGATCAGCGATGCTTCCGCGCAGGCCAACAAGATCATTGAAGAAGCCCGCGCCGCCGCCGCCAAGATTTCTGAGCAGGAAGGCCAGCGCGCCGTGGCCGCCGCCGCCGACATCATCGCCAAGGCTAAGCAGGCCAACGATGCCGAGCTGGTCCGCATGAAGGTCGAGCTTCGCAAGGAAGTGACCCGTCTCGTGGTCGATGTCAGCACTTCCGTCACCGGTGGAATTCTTTCCGTCGATCAGAAGCAGCGCCTCGCCGAAGACGCTAACAAGCAGCTCGCCAACAACTGATTTCCTGACGCCGAGCCCCGATGAAGATCTCCAAGCAATCCCGCCGCGACGCCAAGACGCTGATAAGCGCCTGCCGCGTCAATGGTCTGCTGGATGAAGGTCGCGTCCGCAACGCGGTGACCCAGGTCATCGCCCAGAAGCCGCGCGGCTACGTCGGCACGCTCAAGCAGTTCCAGCGGCTGGTGAAGCTCGACATCGACCGGCGCACCGCCCGTGTTGAGAACGCCGTCGAGACCACTCCGGCCCAGGTGGAGGCCATCAAGGCCAATCTGGAACGCCAGTATGGTTCCGGACTCAACGTCTCTTTCTGGGTCAACCCCGCGCTGATCGGCGGCCTTCGCATCCAGGTCGGCAGCGACATCTACGACGGTTCCGTGGCCGGACGTCTCGCGGAGATCAAAAACAGCCTTTAACCCGAAACCGGGCAGTCCCTTTAGAACTTTCAACTCCCTACTGATTCGATGAGCAACCTCCTCCAGGAAATCGAAGCCCAGATCGCCGGCATCAAGACGTCGGTCAACAAGCAGAACGTCGGCATCGTCCGCGAAATCTCCGACGGTGTGGCCAAAATCGAAGGCCTGACCGACGCGATGCTTAACGAGATGCTCGACTTCGGCAACGGCGTCATCGGCCTCGCCTTGAACCTCGAAGAGACCGAGGTCGGCGCGATCATCCTTGGCGACTACCTCAGCGTCCGCGAGGGCACCGAGGTTCGCACCACGGGCAAGCTGCTTTCCGTTCCCGTCGGCAAGGGCCTCCTCGGCCGCGTCGTCAACACCCTCGGCCAGCCGGTCGACGGCAAGGGCGCCATCACCTCCACGGAATTCTATCCCGTCGAGAAGATCGCCCCCGGCATCGTCAAGCGTAAGTCCGTCAGCCAGCCGCTTCAGACGGGCATCATGGCCATCGACGCGATGATCCCCATCGGCCGTGGTCAGCGCGAGTTGATCATCGGTGACCGTTCCACTGGCAAAACCACGATCGGCGTGGACGCCATGATCAACCAGGCCCGTAACAACAAGGTGGGCCGCGCTTCGGGTGACAAGAATTTCCGCCCTGTCTACAACATCTACGTCGCCGTCGGCCAGAAGCAGTCGAACATCGCCCGCGTCATCGCCGAGCTGGAGAAGGCCGGCGCGTTAGAAGACACCATCGTCGTCGCTGCCGCAGCCTCCGATTCCGCCGCGAACCAGTATCTCGCTCCCTTCGCCGGTGCCGCGATGGGCGAATGGTTCATGGACAACGGCATGGATGCGCTGATCATTTTCGATGATCTCTCCAAGCAGGCCGTCGCCTACCGCCAAGTTTCCCTCGTTCTGAAGCGTCCGTCCGGTCGCGAAGCGTATCCCGGCGACGTATTCTACCTGCACAGCCGCTTGCTCGAACGTTCGGCCCGTGTTTCCGAGAAGTATGGCAACGGTTCCCTCACCGCGCTCCCGATCATCGAGACGCAGGCGGGCGACGTTTCGGCCTACATCCCGACGAACGTGATCTCGATCACGGACGGCCAGATCTACCTCGAAACCGACCTGTTCTACCAAGGCGTTCGTCCCGCGATCTCCGTCGGTCTTTCCGTCTCCCGCGTCGGTTCCGCCGCGCAGATCAAGGCCATGAAGCAGGTTGCCGGCAAGATCAAGCTGGACCTCGCCCAGTATCGCGAACTCGCGGCCTTCGCCCAGTTCGGCTCCGACCTCGACGCCAAGACGCAGGCCACGCTCGAGCGCGGCAAACGCATCGTCGAACTGTTCAAGCAGAACCAATACAACCCGCTGCCCGTCGAGATCCAGTGCTCCATTCTCTGGACGATGCAGAACGGTCTCCTCGACGACGTCGCGGTCGAGAAGGTGAAGGATTTCCAGAACAAGCTCGGCCAGTTCCTACAGGACCGTAAGGGCGCCGTGCTCGAGAAGATCCGCAACGAGAAGGCCTTCTCCGACGCGCTCGCCGCCGAACTCAAGGCCGCCGTCGTCGAGTTTAAGCAGAGCTACCGCTGAACCGCCCGTTCCGTCGAAGCGAACCCTTAACCGCCCATGCCCAGCACGCGCGACATCAGACGCCGGATCAAGTCGGTCAAGAACACCGCCCAGATCACCAAGGCGATGCAGATGGTGGCGTCGGCCAAGATGCGCAAGGCGCAGCAGGCCGCGCTGGCCGGCCGTCCCTACGCCTCGTTGATGAACGACGTCCTCGCGGCCGCCACGGCCGGAGCCGGCGAGTTCTCCCACCCGCTGATGGAAGTGCGCGAGGTCAAGAAGCGCGCCGTCATCCTCATCAGCACAGACAAGGGCCTTTGCGGCGCGCTCAACACGAACCTGCTTCGCGAAGCCATCCGCTTCGACAAGGCCACGACCGTCTACGTCTGCGCCGGCAAGAAGGGAGCCCAGTGGGTTTCCCGCATGAAGCGCGAGCTGTCCGCCGAGTTCACCTACAAGGACATCCCCGCCTTCAGCGAAGCCCGGGCCATCTCCAAGTTCGCCCAGGAACTCTTCACGAGCGGCCAAGTGGACGCCGTGGACGTGCTCTACACGAACTTCATTTCCACACTGAATCAGAAGCCGGAAATCCGTCAGCTCCTGCCCATCGGCAAGATCCAGAAGCTCGACGCCGACATCGGCGGACATGGCGCCGGCGAGGAACTCACGGCCAAGGCTGGCCGCGAATATCTCTTCGAGCCCGGAGCTTCCAATGTCCTCGGCAGCCTTCTGCCGCACTACGTGAACTACCAGGTCTTCCAGTTCCTCCAGGAATCCAAGGCCTCCGAGCAGTCCGCGCGCATGGTCGCCATGAAGAACGCGACCGACAACGCCAAGCAGCTCATCAAGGACCTCACCCTCGAATACAACAAGCTCCGTCAGGCCAACATTACCAAGGAGCTCCTCGAAATCACCAGCGCCGCCATGGCGATGGGCTGATCCTGAACCACTTTTTTCGACGCAACTTTTCTTAACCGCCCATGAACAAAGGCAAAATCGTCCAGATCATCGGTCCTGTTGTGGACGTGGAATTCGCCGGCGCCCTGCCCGCGATCTACAACGCGCTGACCATTGACTTCACCCCGCCCGGCGGCAGCCCCACGAAGCTGACCCTCGAGACGCAGCAGCACCTCGGCGACAACTGGGTCCGTGCCGTCGCCATGAGCACCACCGAAGGCCTCAAGCGCGGCCAGGAAGTGATCGACGCCGGTGCCCCGATTTCGATGCCCGTCGGCGAAGCCGTCATGGGCCGCGTGTTCAACGTCACCGGCGAGGCCGTGGACGAGCAGGGCCCCGTCAAGGCCGACAAGTATTACCCAATCCACCGCAACGCCCCGCCGCTCGTGGACCAGTCCACGAACCCCCAGATCCTGACCACCGGCATCAAGGTCATCGATCTGATCTGCCCCTTCCTGAAGGGCGGCAAGGTCGGCGCGTTCGGCGGTGCCGGCGTCGGCAAGACCGTCGTCATCATGGAGCTGATCAACAACATCGCGAAGCTGCACGGCGGCATCTCGATGTTCGCCGGTGTCGGTGAGCGCACCCGCGAAGGCAACGATCTCTACAACGAAATGATCGAGGCCAACGTCATCAAGACGAAGAAGGACTCCAAGGGTCATCCCGAGATCGGCGAGAACGGGATGCCCGTCCTCGAACCCGGCTCCCGCATCGGTCTGGTCTACGGCCAGATGAACGAGCCCCCGGGCGCCCGTCTCCGCGTCGCGCTCTCCGCGCTCGCCGTGACCGAGTATTTCCGCGACGAGAAGAACCAGGACGTGCTCCTGTTCGTCGACAACATCTTCCGCTTCTCGCAGGCCGGTTCCGAGGTGTCCGCGCTCCTCGGCCGCACGCCGAGCGCCGTCGGTTACCAGCCCACGCTGGCCGCCGAAATGGGCAACCTGCAGGAACGCATCACCTCGACGAAGAAGGGTTCCATCACCTCCTTCCAGGCCGTCTACGTTCCCGCGGACGACCTCACCGACCCCGCGCCGGCCACGACGTTCGCGCACTTGGATGCGACCATCGTGCTCGAGCGTTCCATCGCCGAGTTGGGCATCTTCCCGGCCGTCGATCCGCTTGCGTCCAACTCCCGCGCCTTGGCGCCCGAGTTCGTCGGCGAAGAGCACTACAACGTCGCCCGCGGCGTCCAGAAGGTGCTCCAGCGCTACAAGGACCTGCAGGACATCATCGCGATTCTCGGCATGGACGAGCTTTCGCCCGAGGACAAGACGACCGTCTTCCGCGCGCGCAAGATCCAGAAGTTCCTCAGCCAGCCGTTCACGGTCGCCGAGCAGTTCACCGGCCGTCCCGGCAAGCAGGTGCCCGTCGCCGAGACCGTCCGCAGCTTCAAGGAAATCCTCGAAGGCAAATACGACGACGTGCCCGAAGCCAACTTCTACATGAAGGGTGGCATCGACGAGATCCGGGAGTAATTACGGATTACCAAGGACGAGCTCCGGCTGGTCCGCGCGTAAATCGTAAATCTGAAATCGTAAATTAAATGGCCA
>JBIIUN010000224.1:0-7864 GCA_044339945.1 Kapaibacterium sp. (SeqCode) | reverse complement strand
GTTTTTAGGTAATCGAGCGCGGGTGGATTTCGGGCTGGGTCGCTTCTGGGTAGACAAGGACGTTGACGTTCCCGCATCGCATTTGAGGTTTTCATCGTTCGACGGACTCCTTTGGAAACTGGAGACGACAAATGCCCCACCGGCAGGGAGCACCCGCTTCTTTGGCGATCGCTTCCTAAGCGTGAGCGAATCGTTCTTGGAATCGTTTGATGGTGTGGAATTTTCTCCCGCTATCGGTTGGCCGCCGATTCATTCAGTCGCGTTCAACAAAGGAACTTGGGTGGTCGTGGATGCTTCGCTGACACCCGGTTCGCCGCCACCAGGAACTATTTCCGTTTCGACGAACGGAACCACTTGGTCGTCACTCGTTGTTACGAAAATAAACACCAGCAACCAGAAGGTAACCGCTAGCGGCGGCAGGTTTTTTCTCACCGTCGAAGCGAACTATTTCTTCGAGTCCGTTGACGGATTCAACTGGACGGACCACCGAGTGGTGGGCGGAAATTACCGCAAGGTTTCTAGCGTCGTTCATGGCGCGGATTCGCTGCTGGCACTTTGCAATTATCAGGAGACGTTTCAAAAGCCAGCTTACACCGCCATCAGCGGGATCGTCTTTCAGTCACAACCTTTGATCGCACCGCACCCTTCACTTCTAGCCGCCTCCCTAAAGCCCACGTTGTCTTTGCTCGAAGGTCACAAAGGCGCCGGCTACCTGATCGAATCGTCTTCTACTCCGGATGGACCGTGGGTAAGGGAGACGAGGGTGTTTCCGAGCAGCTTCCCCTACATGTTTCTCGCACCCGGAGCCGACGCGAATGCAAAGCTCTTCCGCGCGGTTTCCGAGTAGCAGACGAGCGGCAGCAAAAGGCCCCGGAGAGACGTTTCCTTCCGGGGCTTGCTTCCGGGCGTGTAGGATTCCTTGCGTCAGTTCATTGCACACGCAGGGGGAAGATGTTCAAGCCGTGGCTGAGCTGGGCCAGTGCGACCGGGTTGCCCATGTTCGCGAAGAAAACGGCGAGCGTCTTCAATGAGGGCTGCCGGACGTGAACCTGCTGCATGCTGCCGTCGGGCAGCGGGAGGTTGACGGGACGGGCGCCGAGCAAGGTGTCGGCCGGGGAGGCATTGGGGATCGCTGGATTCATGGTTTCAGACTTCGTGGACGACGACGGACTTGGCAGCGCCGCCCGCATGGACGGCAAAAAACGGTCCGCGGAACCCCGGGGCCGCCTCGTTCAAACCGAGTTCACCGGACCCAAGGCGGGCACCGGCCGCCACCTTGAGGCCGGGCTTGGCGCCGGCATCGGTGGTCACGTCGGCCGAACCGTCCAGCGCGAGCCAAAGGTCGGTGTCGCTGAGGTTCTGGACCACGAACCAATGGCGCCAACTCGCCTCGGCAATCTTGGTGGCGCTGGCCCCGGTGGGGATGCTGGTCTTGGTGATCATGGCGAAGTGGGGCGGCCGGTTTGCCGAACTGCGGCGCTGGTAACGAAACAAACCCACACGAAGACCCAGCCCGGCCGCCCTAAATTGGTTTCAGGTTCTACTTGCCCGCGTAGTGGTCGGTCCCGGTCGCGTAAACCTCGCTGAGGTCCACCCCGAACTGTTCCAGCACGGACAGAATGGTGGTGATGCTTGGCCCGGTCGGCGGCGCCGCGTGGTAGCGTGGGGCATTGCCCGGACGGGTCACCTTGCCGGCATCTTCCAGCGGGTGGAGCTTGCCGTCGTCGCCGTAAACTTGCGGCCGTTGATCCACGGCCTGCCGGAACTGGACGTGGTAGTGGCGAACATCGGCGAGCATGGTTTCCAACTCGCGGCTTGCCGCCGTGGCCTGCCTGGGAAGGCCAAGCTCCGCAAACAGCTCGGCTTCGCGGCGGATGATGTCGGTCAGCGATTCGCTGATGACCGTCGAGACGATCTCCGACCATGTATCGAACACGGGGGCAACCACCTCGCGGAGCCGCACAGCGATGTCACGCATGGCGCCGTCCTCCGTCTCGCGGCTCACCGCGGATAGCCGTGCCAGCTCGGTCTGCAACTCCCGGGTCCGTGCCAACGGCACGACCGCCGCCGAGGCCAACTCGCTGAAAATAACCTCGGTGCGGCGGGCTGCTCCGAGGCGAGTGTCCACCTGCCGGCTGGACGCATATTCCCGGTAGAACTTGAGCGACTTGGTCAGCGTGGCGGTGGCGTCCTTCACGAGCGGATGGGCCGTGATTTTGGCCCGGCCGTTGCGCGAGGTCAGTGACACCGGCGGGTTGGCCGCGCCGGGAGCGGGTTCGCTTGCCGATGCGAACGCGGTGGGCTCGTTCGGGTTGAACAGCCCTTCCTCGCATTCGGCCGTGGCCACGGCCGGCTCAGGAGCGGCGGGATTCACCGTTTTGCTGGCTGCGGTCCGGCGAGTCCGGCCGGCGGCGGAAGGTTCGCCCGCGGTGTTGGCGGGCAGGGTGGCGGGCACGGTGGCGGCGCCTCCGAGGGCGAAGTCGTCGGCAAAGTTGCGCGGGCCTAAGCCCACAATGGCGAGTGCTCTTTCGGCTAGATTCATAGGGAAGTTTTGGTCTGTTTTGTTGTGATTACCGGCGGAGGAGACGGGCGGCGGCGGCACTCAGGCGGTCGCCTTCGATGGCCTCGCGATCTGCCGTGCTCTGCGGATTGTCCGCGATGCTTTGCAGCTTGGTGACGTGTCCGTTCAGGCGGCTCACGTAAGCGTCCTCGGTCTCGCCGAAGGCACGGAGCCTAGGTTCGCCGGGGAACGCCTTGCCGGAGCCGCGGAGCTGCGTTTCCAGCACCTCAATTTCGGCCCGCTCCTTCAGGCCAGGGATCGCGGCAAAATGGGTGGCGATGGCGGTGGTGGTGGTGCCGGTGCGCGGCCCGGCCGTGGGGGTGTGGCTCGGGACCGGGGCCGGGACCGGGGTTCCGTTGGCCAGCGCGGCGCGGGCGGCATCGCGTTCGGCGGTGAGCACGGCAACCTGCCCCTCAAGGGCGGTCATCGTGGATAGCAGTTCTCCGAGTGTTTTCATGGTGGTGGATGGGTCAGCGGTCGAGCAGCGCCGCCTTCAGTTCTCCGAGGCGGTGCATCGCAAACAGGGCGGCCGGTTCGCGGTGGGGACCGGCGTGAAGTAGGAAGTCCGGAACGATTGCGCCGGAGCAGACTTTGCGGCGGACGGTGGCGTCGGCGAGGTCAGTCGCCCGTGCCAGCATCGCCGTGGTAACCAGCAACTGCGGCCCCGTCGTCTGGCCTTCGGTCGGAATTTGTCCGTTCATGGTTTGATGTGCGCGGTGCGCGGTTTTCACCCAACTGCCGCCCGCTACGCCGTCCCGGGTTTCGCCCTCGCGGCGACGCTGTTGGCGCGGCTGATTTGCGAGCGGTTGCGGACGCCGAATCGGCGAGTGAACTCGGCGGACAATTCGTGGAGGCGTTCGGGTTGCACGCCCAGTTCGTGGGCGACCTTTTCGAGAGTGCGGTTGTCGAATGCCTCGGGCCGCAGCGTCCACGCGAGCACCGTCACCCGCCGGCCGGCGAGGTGGATGCGCTTGTCTCCGGGAACATGCTGGTAGCTGCCGCCGTTCACCGGTTCCGTCAGCCACGCGACGAGTTTTGCGAGCGCGTCGGCGAAGTCTCCAACGGCGTCGTCGGCTGGCAGTTCGTTAAGGGCGCGTTCCAGGGCGGGCCAGTCGAACTCCGCGCTGCGGGCGTGTTCAAGGTCGGCGTGTTCCAGTCGGCCTTCGTTGCTCATGCTGGGTTGGGGTTGGCGGTGGACTTGGGCTTGCGACCGCGGAGCAGGTAGGACCCGCGCCGCACGTCCATGCTGTAAATCACGGCGCCTTGGTGCTTCAGCTCTGCCAGCCGGCGTTGGATTTGGTCGTAGCCGACGAGCTCGTCGAAGTGCTCGCACTCACCGAACAGGTCGCGGCAGGTGTCACGGCGGAGTTCAGAATCCATTTTCGGCAGGTGTTGAGGTGCCGCGGAGTCCGGGCTGGGAACCGGGGCGGGTGTAAATCTTCTCGGGGAAAAGGCCGGTCCATCCATTCGTCATGCTGGCGTTGAGGGTGGCGATGGCCACGAGGGGACCGAAGGTGGCGAGGCTTTCGAGCTGCTTGGTGAACATGGTGGCCCAACTGCCGGGCCGCTTGAGCCGGCGGCGGTAGGCCACCCACTCGTTCCACACGCGCTCAAATTCCGGCGTGAGGAGTTCGGCCGGGATGTCGGGCATGGCAGGAGCGATGGGTGCTGGCTCGACAGAAGCGGTTTGCCTCGCGACGAAGGCGGCGAGGTCGTCCTGCCAATGCGGATGCAGGGACAGGCCGTGCCTGAGGCCGAACGCATCGGATTTCCAGCGGTCGAAGAGCGTCCGGGCCATGGCCTCGTCGCCGGTCTGTTGGGTCAGCAACCGCACGGCCGCGTCCCTGATTCCGGCGGTATTGATACGGCGCGGCTTACCGACGAGCTGGCCACCAAGCGATGTCAGGAACGATTGGAAAAACGCGGCGAGGTCGTTCCGCCATTGGGTGTTGCGCTGGCAGACCGCCGAAAGATACCCGCGGCGATGAAGGTTCCCGCACCACGCATGGTCGATGGACCCAACCCATTCGACTCCAGCCTGCTCAGCCTCCCGGAGAAGTTTGCGGATGTGGTCCCGCCGATCCTCAACCGGAATGTCACGATGACTGATGATGGTTCCCGTCGCGCCCGCCGTGCGGACACCACCTTCACCTTGGGAACTTCTGTTGGTAACTTCCTTTGGGACCTTCTTGGGACCTTCGTCTAGGGCCTTTTGGGTAGGGCTCGGGGAAAAGGCCCCAGGGGGGTGGTAGGGCCTTTCGGGTAGGGTGGGGGAAAAGGCCCCAGGGGTGGGACGGTAATCGGCCCCAGGGGTGGGACATTCATCCGCGGGGGGTGGTAGGGCCTTTGGGGTCTGGTGCCGATTGGGTAGGGTGTCGGCTGCAAGCCACTGGTCTTCGGGCAGGGTGGAGACGTGGTTGGGGAATCCAATTCGCTGATGGATGGCGACCATTCGGCGCGTCTCCAGCGCATCAATGGCAGCCCGCACGGTCTTCTCCTCCAGCCGGACCGCCTTCGCGATGTTGGGCACCGATTCAAAGCAGGAGGCATCCCCGCCGTTGGACCGCCGGGCGATCCGGCAGAACACCCGGAATTGTGGTGCGGTGAGGCCGGCATCATCCAGCGCGGCCGGGATGAATGGCGTTCCCGCGGGGCGCTTGCCGTCGGCATCGGGTGCGCTACTCACGGGCCACCCCCTCCCCCCCTTCAAGGAATCTTTTCGCAGGGGGCCTCGGTCGGACGGTAACGGAGTCCCCGTCGTTTACCCGGATGAGGTCGAAACCAAATGTCCCATGTTGAAAAGCCGGGTTTTGAGCCGGGAAAAGACCCCTTCGGGAACTTCCTAGGAACCCCGTGGGGAGGGTTTTGGACCCGAGGAGGGTGAAGGGACCGGACCGGGGTCCCGGAACGGTCCTAGAGGGTCGATTCCGGGGGGGATTGTCCCTTTGGGTGGGGTCGTCCCTTGTTGGGGGAGGGTTCATCGGGTGGGGCTGAAAGAGGTTTTCCGCAGCCAGTCGAGAACGTCGCCGAGGTGGTAGCGAACGGTCCGGCCAATGGTGATTCTCGGCAGCCTTCCCTGTGCGTCCCAGGTCGCGATGGTCCGCGGGGTGACGTTCAGCTTTGCGGCGAGCTGGGGCCGGTCGAGAAGGGCCGGCTCTCCAGATTGTTCGGCCGTATCAGCCCGGCCGATGGGCGTGCTTGTTTTCATCGGCCTCCGGTATGGAGACCGTCACCGGCACATCGTTACCCCCGAAGTTTGGACCGTTTCCGGGGTTTCGATTTTCCAGCCGCAGGGCGACCTTGGAAGGTTACATGCACCGGGCCGCATTCTTCGACTGGCCGGGCCAACTTGGCCTTGGTGATCCGGGACACGGCATGTTCAACCGTCTTTGCCGAGACTGTCACCCCAAGCGCCCGGGACACCACGGCCGCAATGTCCTCGTTCGATTGGTCCAGCAGGTCTGGACGCCTTGCGAGGACGAAGGCGGCGATGAACTCAGGGCTCGTGCTGCGAACGTCATCCATCACTCTGGCGATCTCCGCGAGTGCTGCAAAAAGCCCACGCCGATCTTCCCGGCTCAACGACGACAGCCCGGCAACGTCGGCCTCGGCCTGCAACCTGACCCGGCCAGCTGGGTGCATGGGGTCCGGGAATCCTGCGAACGCCACGTCGATCAACAGGGACACGATGTTCTCGTTGTCCGCCCAGGCCAGTGGCGCGTTGACTCTCTGGAGTGCCGCCTTGGCATCGCCAGCGAAGAGGTCGAGGAAGCTGACCCCGATGGGGCGTCCGTGCGGTTGGCGCTTACGCGGCATGTTTGGCCGCCTCCATCGGCAGGATGTCCGCTTGGTGACTGGCGGGAACGACGGCGAACCACTCGCGGCCTTGGGCCTCGGTCGTCAGCGCCTTGTAGTGCTTGTGAATCATCTGCGGGCTGTTCCCGGCCTCGAATGCGACCTTGGCCGGGTCTTGGGCAACGGCGAGGCGGTAGGAAATGAACGAATGGCGTAGGCCGTTGTGCTTCCACTGCACCCCGAGCCGCTGCGAGAGCCGGTCCCACCGCTTTGTCACCGCCTTGTCGTCGAGTCCGCCGGCCAGCAGGCCATCGCGCTGAATGACCGGGGCCAGCCACGCGGCGAGGTTTTCCGAAATCGGCACGACGCGGCGGCTGGCGGTCTTGGCCTTGTCGGCGCCGACCACGATTACCCGCTCGGTCAACCGGATGGCGCTCCAGTCGAGGCGGACGATCTCGGCGGTGCGGAGGCCCGCGAAGGCGCCGACTGCCAGCAATGTCCGGGTTTCCTCGTCGGCGGATTCAAGCAAGGCCCTGATCTCCGTCGCGGTGAAGGTGCCGACCTCCCCGCCGGCTTCCGTCTTGGGCTGAGGTAGCGCGGAAATCTCGTCGGCCAGATCGCGGGAAACCCATCGGCGAGTCAGCGCGAATTGGAACAGCGTCCGAACGTGGCCGAAGAAGTTGCGGCGGGTCCGATTGCCGATGTCCTCGCCGGACGCCCCCTTAAGCTGTCGCAACCAGTCGGCCACCTGCGGTCCAGTGATGGCCCCAATTGGGCAGTGGAACGCCGCCGAGAATCGCTCAAGCCCCTGCTCAAGCCGAACGACGTATCGTTCCGAGCATTTCGCCGCGGTCCTGTCCTCCACCAAGGCCGCCACCACATCCGCCACCAGCATCCGGGGAGCGCTGGCCGGGTGACGGTCCGCGAAGAACGCGACGGCCTCGGCAAGGCTCGCACCGGGCGGGAGCTTGCGCCGAGCCTCCACCAGTTCGCTGGCCGCCGAATAGACGTTGAGGCCGAACGGGGCGAGGAGTCGTTCCGCCGCGTCGAACCGTTGGCGCTCCTCCGGCTTGAACTGGAGGGCATCGTGTCGCCCAAGGCCGAACGCGGTAGCGGCGTCGTTGGCGGCCTGCTTCGCCTTGTCGAAATCCCCGAAGTCCCGGAGCACACGCTTCCCGGCCGGGTCGTAGTAGCTGAGGGTGAAGACGTCGTAGTCCCGCCCCCGAATGGTTCTGGCCTTGGAGTAAATCTTGGCCACGAACGAGCCCCGCCGGATTTCCACCGGGGCCGCCTTTCCAACTCGTTTCACAATGCCTTTCACACACCTACTGTGTGAAAACTGTAGGAAATTTCAACCTATTTCACTGAAACCGTTGGTATATATGGTGCGGACGAGAGGACTTGAACCTCCACCCCTTGCGGGACCAGATCCTAAGTCTGGCGCGTCTGCCATTTCGCCACGTCCGCGACGCGGGGAGAGCAAAGCGAGGCCGCCGCCCCCACGCAAGT
>JBIIUN010000223.1:0-7870 GCA_044339945.1 Kapaibacterium sp. (SeqCode) | reverse complement strand
ATCTCGTCGCCCTCCGCCTATTTCCTGCTCGGGCTCGGGGATTTCCGTTCGCTGGCCCGCTACTGCGAGCGCGAATTGGCCGCCGCCGTCCTGCTGTCGCTGCCGCTCGGCTGGCAGTTCGGCGCGCGCGGCGTGGCGGTGGCGTTCCTCGTCGCCACGGTCTTCGGCACGTTGACGCCCATCTTCTGGCAATGGGCGCGGCTGCGCGGCCTGCCCGCCGGCCGGCTGTTTGGCACCACCTGGGCGCGTGGTAGCGTGGCGGTCGCGCTCAGCGTCGGCGTCGGGGTGGCCGGGTTGCAGGCGGGCGCGACGGGACCTTGGACCGTGCTCGTCGGGGCGCTGGCCGTTGGCGCCGCGGGGTTCGCCGGCGCGGCGGTGGCGTGGGTCCGCCGCGACAAGGCGGGCTTGTCCGGGCGAAAACTCGCCGACATGCTCCGCGCCTGCTAACGCATCGCATGGGCACCTTGGCCAATCTCATCAACGGTCTGCTCCGGCCCGCCGGCATCGAACTCGTCCGCCTGCCCCGCGAGCAGGTTATTCCCACTGAATTACCCGACGCCTCGCTTTACACACGCCCGGAAATCTACCACCGGCTGCTCCGGCCGTGGCGCGGCGCCGAGTTCGCCCGCTGGTTCACCCCGTCGGTGACCGACAACACCATGCTGTCGCGGCAGAAGCTCTACTTCCTCCTCCGCATGGTGCAGCAGACGCTCGGTGTGCCCGGCGACCTGTTCGAGGCCGGCGCCGGCAGCGGCGGCAGCGGGCGCCTGATGCTCGACGTGCTCCGCGGCCACGGCTCCACCAAGTCCCTGTGGCTGCTCGACACCTTCGAGGGTTACCAGAAGGTCGATCCGGCCAAGGACGGCGCCCACATGCAGGTCAATGACTGCAAGTGCCGCAGCTTCGAGGATGTCACCCGCCTGCTCGCCAACGACACCAACGCCGTCCACCTCGTGAAGGGCCTGATCCCGGGCACCCTCGCGCAGGTCACCGCCCCGGCGATTTCCTTCGCCCACATTGACGTGAACCTCCACGAGCCGACCAAGGCCGCGCTGGAATTCGCCCTCGCCCGCCTCAGCCGCGGCGGCGTCATCGTCTTCGACGACTACAACTGGCCCGCCACCTTTGGCGCCCGCCAGGCCATCGACGAGGTCTGCGCCCGCCACCGCCTGCCGGTCATCAGCCTGCCGGAATCCACCCAGGCCTTCGTCGTCAAACCCTGACCCCGCCCGCCGCCATGCCGCTCACGGAAGCCCAGCTCGGCCAGCTCCTCGCCAGCGACGCCTACCTCCGCGAACGCCTCCGGCCGCGCCTGCGCGACTTCAACCACCTGTCCTTCGCCGACCTGCTGCGGGTCGTGGAGCCCTTCGCGAAGTCCCTGCCCGCCGGCGCCGCGGTGTTTGACTACGGCTGCGGCGGCGCACCCTACGAACCCCTCTTCGGCCACTGCGGCCGTTACGTGCGCGCCGACATCGTGCCCGGCCCGCGCGTGCAAGTGCAGTTGCCCGCCAACGGCCTGACCGACGAGGCCGAGGGCACCTACGACGCCATCCTCTCCTCGCAGGTCCTCGAACATGTGCCCGACCCGCTCGCCTACCTGCGCGAATGCCGGCGCATCCTCAGGCCCGGTGGCGAAGTCCTCGCCACCACGCACGGGCTGTTCGAGGAACACGGCTGCCCCTACGACTTCCAGCGCTGGACCATCATCGGGCTCGAACGCGACTGCCGCGCCGCCGGCCTGGAAATTGTCGCCAGCCACAAGCTCACCACGCAAATCCGCGGCGCGATCCAGCTCAACCACTACTTCATCGAGACCCTGCGCAAGCCCGGCGGCGGACTCGGCTGGGCGCTCCTCGACCTGCTCCGCCGGATCCACCGCAACGTGACCCGCCCGGTGGCCAACTGGCTCGGCGACCGCTTCGCGAGCCAGGGCGTCGTGCCCGGCAACGATCCCGCGCAGGTCTATGTCGGCATCGCGATCCGCGCCCGCCGACCGAAGTAGCCCAGCGTGGAGCTGATGAAACTCCCAAGAACCGCACTGCTGCTGTTGGCCGCGTGGAGCTGCGGGGCGGGCGAATTTCGGAATCTGGGGTTTGATCAGCCGGAGATTCCCGACTTCGCAGGCGTCACAATCCCGGGTTCCTCCTTCGAAGGCGCAGCGGAGGATTGGGTGATTCCCGGTTGGGATGTCCTTAACGGCGTTGGCCATGGTCACACCCAGCCGTTTCAGAATGGTTCAAGCCTGCTTGACCACGACTACGTGAACACCCGGCAGCCCGCGAGTCCTGCCAAGGTCCCCGTGGTCGACTCCTGCTCGCTCGGCATCTGGCCGTATTCAGGGAGCCGCTTCAGGGAGGTTCCGTTTGTTCTGAAGCAGACCGGCGACATCCCCGCCGATGCCCAATCGCTGCGATTCCTCTACCCCGGCCCGGGTGACTTCAAGGTCTATGTCGGCGGGGCCGAGCGGCTGGTCCACTTCACGGAGAGCCGGCCCAGCGGCGACCCGGAAATTCCTTCGCTCGACTACTTCGTCGTGGATGTCGGCCTGTTTGCCGGCCAGACCGCGGAACTGCGGTTCGAGTTCTTCCGCTTCGGCAACTATCCCGGCCAGGATGGCGGCCCGTTTGCGGGCCGACCCGACGCCAAATTCCACGTCCTCGACGACCTCAGTTTCAGCCCGCTGCCCGACGTGCCGGAACCGGCCACTTGGGCGCCGCTTACCGCCGGCCTGGCCGCCGCGTTCGCCGGTTCCCGCCGTCGCTGACCGCGGCTGCCCCACCATTTCCGGGGAATCGTCTTCCCAGAGATGCCCGACCCGGGCGGCGGTCAACGAATCACGCAGCACCGGAGTTCCATCCCAGCGGGGGCTCTTCGTAACGAATCTCCCCCCTTCACCCCCAGTTCCCGCGTGAAGTGCTGAAACATCTCTTCCGCCTGCCGGGGCGGCCCCGGCTTGCCGCGGGTGAGGAAAGTTTTTCCCGGATGCTTTTGTCCGCTTTGCAACCTCAGGCTGACCGTCCAGCCATGCATAGTCCAAGTGCCTGGACGGGGATCCGGCCGAGAACCATCGCGGCGCAGAAAGGTGCTTAGTCGCACCGCTGCAAGTTCCTGCGCCCCGAAAATCCTCCGCCCGACAGGAACCCAGCCGAGCACGAAATGGCGCTGCCAAACCTCCCGCCGACCGGCCGTCACCGTGGTTTCGGTCCGAAGGGTGATGAGCACCGCCCCAAAGGCAAAGAACGGTGCCGCCACGTAGGCGGGCCAGCCCACCTTGTGGCGCAGTCCCCAGAAGCCTGCGGTGGCGACCAGCATTCCGGCCATGAAGGGCAGCACCAGCCACACCGGCACACGCTGATCGATGGGATAACGGATGGCGTCCTTCACGTGTCATCCCCTGGATGAGTTCACCTGCCCGAGGCCGGTTGCCGTTCGTTCACGGCCGGGAGCACCCGGATGACCGCCGGGCGTGACACTTGCCCATCATCCCCGCGGGCGCGCAGGTGGAACTGCCGCACGCCCGGCGGCGCCATCGGCGCGGCGGTGATGAAGAAATCCCGCTCGGTCTGTCCTTCGACGATCAGCAGGCCGTTCAGGCCGATGTTGTCCACATAAAGCCCGTGCGGGAGGTTGCGACCCGAATCCTCACCGCCCAGCTCGATGCGGTCCTTGAAGTCGTGCCGCACCGCCCGCACCCGGGCCGTGATCGTTTCGCCCGGCCGGATCGTGAATTCCAGCGGCTGGCCCGGCGTTTCCCGGACATGCGCCCGGTCGTTGCCGGCAAGGATTTCCACCGTGAGCCGTGGCGGCTTGCCGACCTGAAGATCACCGAGCGAACCCAATTCATGGCGGACCTCGCGGCCGCGGATGGTCGCGACGGCCGTAACCTTGACGGCTTTGTCCGCCGTGTCGTCGGGCGAGCTCACTGCGGGCTCCGCGTGCAACGTCGCCACGGCCGCCAACTGCCCGGCCTCGATCTCCACCGGCGTGCTGGCGGTGAAGCCGGGCGGCAGGTTCGCAATATCGATGCGGATTGGTCCCGTGAAACCCTCGCGGCGCTTCGCCACGAAGCGCAGTTCGCGTCCGCTGCCCGGGCTCACCTTGGGATTCATCCCCTCGACCGTGACGCTGAAGTCCGGCCGGCTCGGGCGCACGGCGAGCGTGAAGTGGAAGTTCGTCGCGCCGCCGGAACCGCGCGTGTCGGTGACGCGGACCAAAAACTCGGCAGTCTTCGGCGCGGTGAAGAGCAGCCGCGAATCCACACCCGCCTCACGGGTCGGATCGTCGTCATTCTCGAAGTTCAGGCGGAAGACCGGCAGACCATTCGGCACCGGCTGCGAACCGGCCGGATGCGGCACCACGATGTAGCCCGGCTCGTTCAGTGCGTGCGTCAGCGCCGTGGTGCCGAAGAAGGTGTGCCGGCGTCCCTCGCCGGGATAGACCTTGAAGCCCGAGTCCGGCCCGCGCGGATACAGCCACAGCCGCACGACCTCGCCGTTGGCGTAGAAGAACTCGTTCAGCTCCATCTCGCGCCAGTTCTGGAGGCGGAAATCATCCGGCGTATCGGAATCCTTGCCGCGAAAGGTAAACCACGAGTCGCGCACGGCCTGGAGCACGACCTGTTCGACGGGCTGGCCGTCCGTGGTCAGCACTTCGAGCCGGCTGTCGAGCGACGACTTCGCCGCGGCCGCGTTGATCGCGAGCATCAGTTCCTGGCCCGCCTCGGCGCGGAAACGGAACACGTCGGCGTCGCCGGCGCGGCTGATGGAGCCGGTGACTTCGGCGGGCACGTTCACGGCCTGCGCCTTTGTCACGAGGTCATTGGGTTCGGCCTCGGCGAGGCGGACCGGCTCGGCCGTCACCACCGGAGCGCCGGTCTCCGACCCGGCGGGCGAGGCTGGTCGTTTCACGCCGGGTCGGAGACCGGCGCTCCGGGCGACTGTAGGAGGCTGCAGGTCGTAAACCTTCAGCGAGCCGTCCAGCCGCGCGGCGGCGAAGCGCTCCCGTTGCGGCATGGCGGCGAGCGCGGAGACCAAATCCGGCTGCGTCTCGAACGACCGCCGTTCGACCAGGTCGGGTAGACTCCACTGCTTGAGCGTGCGGTCGGCGGCCGCGGTGAGCAGGGACTTTCCGTCCGCGCTGAGCGTGAATGCGGTGATGGCCGCCTCGTGGGCGAAACGCGACTCGGCGACCGGGTTGAGCGCCGGCGCGTTGGTCGAGACGAAGCGCCACAGGTGGATGCGTTTGTCCGCGCCGGCCGCGAGGATGTGCCGTCCGTCGGGCGTGAAGATGACGGCGTTCAGTTCGCCCTGGGGCTGGTTCAGCGTGTCGAGCCGCAAACCGTCGGCGACCCGCCAGAGCTTCACCGTTTGGTCCGCACTGGCCGAGGCGAGCACCGTCCCGGACAGGTCGAACGCCAGGTCGAAGACGGCGCCGTTATGGCCGGCAATCGTGCGGAGCAATTTGCCGTCGGCGACCTGCCAGAGCCGGATGGCGCGGTCGTAACCCGCCGTCGCGAGCAGGCTGCCGTCCGGCGAAAACTCCGCGTCGAACAACGTATCCCGATGGCCGGCGAACTCCCGCACCCGCTTGCCGCTCCGCACCTCCCACAACGAGGCAGCTCCATTGAGACCGGGAATACCGCCAGCGGCGACCAACTGCTTGCCGTCGGGTGAAAAGTGAACCGCGTTCACCTTGCCCGGCAGTCCCGCCAAGGTCTTGCGCGCGCGGCCGTTGGGCGAACGCCGCAGCTCCACGCGCCCACCCGCGGCGACGGCCAACTGCTTTCCGTCCTGAGAGAAGGCCAACGCCGTGATGGGCGCGGCCTGCTGTTTGGCCGTGGCCACTTGGGGCACCACCAGCTGCTCCAGAATCGAGAAGTCCCGCTTCGGTCCGGGCGCGCCCGCCGCGATCCACTCCTTGAGCTGGGCGAGTTCCGCCGCCGGAACCTTGGGTTCGTCCTTGGGCGGCATTACGGGCTTGGCGCGGCCTTCAATGAGTTTGATGAGCAGCGAGGCGCCGGCGTTGCCGGGATTGAGCGGATCCCCCTTGTCGCCGCCCGTCCGCAGGCCGGCGAAGGTTTCCAGCGAAAACTCCCCCTCGCGGTCGGCGTCGTTGTGGCAGCCGGCGCAGTAGGTCCGGAAGATCGGGGCGATGTCGCGCTCGTAGGCGACGTCAGCGCGAGCGAAGCAGATGGATGCCAACAGGGTGAAGAGTGGAAGGGGTAACTTCCAGGTGGAGTGTTGAAGGACGCGGCGATTTGACGCAACGCGCGCCTTCCCCTCACCCCAGCCCTCTCCCTCGGAGAGAGGGAGGAGCCCGCAGACGCGCAGGGTGTTCCTGAGCCAGCCTAACGAGGACTGCGCGGCGCGGCGCTGAATCGAAGTTTCTGGCGTGAGAATGTTTTTCGTGTGCCGGGACATTCTCCCTCTCCCCGGGGGAGAGGGCCGGGGTGAGGGCGGGCGTAGTCCATCGGTCTGCATCCGGTTCAACGCAAGGATGGCCCATGGAAGTGAGCCAGAGGCGACGGGAGAATGGAATTGGCCCACTCTCACCCTCTCCCCCGGGGAGAGGGAAATGCCCGCGGATCGCAGCCGACTCCACGAGCGAGCCTGACGAAGACCGTCGAAGCTAAACCTATCCGCTTTCCGCAATCGCTTCGGGTTCATGTCAGTGCTGGAAGAGGAATTCGCGGCTGGTGAGGAGCGACCAGAAGAGATCTTCGGCGACCTCGCGTCTCTGGTCTGGTGGAGCCTCCGTGAGGGCACGGACAAACTCAGCCCGCTCCCGTTCCGTCGGCGGCCGGCCGAGGCAGAGCAGCCAAGCCTCGCGGACGAGTTGTTCGGGCGCCGGGTTGGTGGCCAGGAGCTTCGCGAGGCGGCCGTCCTTCTCCGCGAGCTTGTCGTTGATGGTGCTGCCATTCGAGAGGTGGAGGACCTGCACGAGGCTGGGCTGGTTCGATCGCTCGCACTCGCAGGTGATCTCGCGCTGGTTGCGGCCGAAGGTCTTCAGGAAATAGGAACTCACCGCGGAATCGGAAAGCTGCAGCGACCGGACGGCGTTGGTTTGCAGGGACGTCTTTTCGGTCGAACCGTCGCTTAGGACGATCTCATTGAACGTCTCCGGCCGCCCGGTGATGTCGGCCAGCGCGTCGGCCAGCACCTCGGCACTCAGCCGGCGCGGGAAGTGCCGGGAGTAATGCCGACGGTCGTCGCGGTTCTCCGGCAGCACGTCGCCGGAACGCCGGTAAGTCTGGGAGGTTAGGATCAGCCGCATCAGCGCGCGCAGATCGTAGCGCTGCTCGGAGGTGAACTTGGCCAGCGCCGCCAACAACGCCTCATTGCTCGCGGGATTCGAGGCGCGCAGGTCGTCCACCGACTCGACGAGACCGACGCCGAGGAAGTTCGCCCACACGCGGTTCGCGATGGCCCGCGTGAAGTAGGGATTGGCCGGCGAGGTGAGCCAGTCGGCGAGCACTTCGCGGCGGTCACCCGGATCGGTAGCCGGGATCGGCGGTGCGTCGAGCGCGGCGGGCGGCTGCGGCTTGCCGGTGCGCGGTTGGATCAGGTCGCCGCGGGACTCGACGTAGAGCGTGCGTTTGCCGTCGCCGTTGCGCGGATCACCGCCCCAGCCCTTGGCGCGGACGCGGGCGAAGAGGTTCGCGAACTGGTAATACTGGTCGTTGGTCCACTTCTCCAGCGGGTGGTTGTGGCAGCGCGCGCAGTTGATCGAGAGCGACAGGAACGCCTGGCTCACGTTCTCGGCCATCGATTCAGGGTCCTGGTGAACGGCGTAGAAGTTCGACGCGCCTTCGTCCACCGACGAACCGCGGGCGGTGACCAACTCGCGCACCAGGCGGTCCCACGGCGTGTTG
>JBIIUN010000222.1:0-7883 GCA_044339945.1 Kapaibacterium sp. (SeqCode) | reverse complement strand
CACCCAGAACTGCCGGTAGTGCCGGTGATCGCAGTTGTATTCCGTGGCGCGGGTCCCGCCGGTCAGGGGCTCGCCCCAGGTGGTCTCGAAGTCGCGGCCCCACGACCGGGTCGTGTCCGAAGTGAAGGCCATGCTGCGTCCCTTGCCGACTTCCTGCACGGCGATGAGCACGTTGGAATCCTCCTCGTCCTGCGCGAGCACCGTGGCGCCGGGCTTGGCCCGTTCGACCCGGTTCATGCCGTAAAGCGTGGGGAACTTGTCACCCCAAATCCGGCGGGTTTCCGTCCGGTCGTCGTTGAAGGCGATGAGCGGGTGACCGAACGCCGCGGCGGGCACCTTCAGCCGGATCGGCCGCGTCTCCGAGTCGTCGCTGCTGGCCATCGCCACGGGAATGATCCGGTCGAGGATGGTGTGGTGGTAGCCGCCTTTCCCAAAGGCGGAATTGCCGCCGATCATGACGAAACCGCCGCCGTGTTGCTCGACCAGCTTGGCGAGGTTGGCCAGCTGGTCATCCGTGAACGAGGCGATGCGGATGTCGCTGTGGATCACCACGTCGTATTCCAGCAAGCCGGCCAAGGTGCGGGGAAATCCCTTCGTCGGGTGTTCCACCGGGTAGATCTTTTCCCCGGAATCCGGATCGGCATCCACGGTGTTCAGGAACTGGCCGTTGTTGCCCAGCTGCCGGTAGAGCACGGTGACCTTGATGTCCTTGTCGGACTGGAGCGCGTCCTTGAGGTATTTCCATTCCGGCTGCGGCGAATTATTCTGCTGCGGCGTGCCCTCCATGTAGAGCACGCGGATCGTCGGGTCGGTGACCTCGAGGCCAAAGCGGCGGCGGTTGTTGTAGGCCAGCCACTCGTCCTTCAGCGGCGCCAGGGCGACCTCGTAGGTCTGGAAGCCGCGCTGGCGGGGCGTGAAATCGATTTCCACGGTCTGCGAAGCGCCGGTGAGCGCCACCGACTTCGCCGCCAGCACGTCGCGGTCCCGCCGGATTTGCACCGAAGCCGTCTGGCCGGCGAAACCCGGGGAACGCACCGTCAGCGTCACGCGGGTGGGCGACTCGTTGGGCACGGCCCGCTTCACCTGCACGTTCTCAATCAGCACGTCCTTCATCTCGTTCGTCGTGCCGGTGAGGACCGTGTGCACCGGGATGCCCTTCCGGCGAAACTGGCGCGCCACCGCCTCCGTCGTCTTGGTCGAGGTCTCGATGCCGTCCGACACCAGCAGCACGCCGGTCAACGAATCTTCCGCCGGGGCGGCGAGCAGGTGTTCCAGCGCGCCCACCAGCGCCGTCACCGAGCCGGTGGGACTCACCGCGTTCAGGTCGCGCAACGGCGCGAGCACCTGGTCAAACCGCTGCACGGTGACCTCCAGGTTCGCGGGCTTCCGGCCGAGCAAATGCCGCTGGATCCAGTCACGCCCCGCCCCCAGGCGGCCGCCGGGCACGTCCTGGGTGTTCATGCTCTTCGAGGTGTCCAGCAGCACGGCCAGGCGGGCCTTCTGCTGGTGCCGGAGTTTTTCCACCCATTGCGGATCGAGCAGCGCGACGACCAGCAGCGCGATCACGGAGGCGCGGACCAACGTGAGGAATACCCGCATCGGCCGACCGGCCCGCCCCCGCGCCCACCAGTAGCTGGCCCCCAGCACCAGCAGCGCGGCAACTCCGGCTGCCGCCATCGTCCGCCCGTCGGGCACGTAGGTGAATTGGGTCATGGACAGTATCGGTTGGCACCACTCGACGCGCCGCGGGGCGGGACGGGGAAAGCGGCGGAGAGCATGGCGCAATCAACCTTCACTTTGGTTTCGCGGGCAAGGCTGGCCTGGGGTGACGCGGGCATTTCGTGGCGGCAACACCCAGTGGAACGCCGCCCGGTTGCGAAAAGTTTTCGCGGGCGCGTCGTGGCGGTCGGGAAGTTGCACGGAAGATGGAAGCGGGACGGGGAAATCCGTTCAACCTTGCCGGTGCCGGACGTCGCGCCTTGGGCGACTGAAAAGGCTCAAATGATCAGCCTGGCAACATCTTTGGCGTTGTGGGTTTGGGTCCCAGCGGCTGGACTAGGAGGAGTCCCACAGCACCATGAATCCCGTCACGCAAGACGCCACCAGACCCACCTTGGCCACCGGTTGCGCGGGAGTCCCGGGCCCGCCCGGCCAGTAATGCCCAGTCAACCCAATCGACCCTGAAAGACGCTACACCATGAAAACCATTTTGCTGATTGCCGTATTCGCGGTCTGGACACTCTTCCGCGCCGTCGCTGGGCCGCTGGATGCGCCCATGCTGGAGACTCAAGTCGTATTTTCTTGGGATGCCGACGGGGACGGAACCGAGGAGGTTCGTTATTTGGGGGCAATTGGGCCAAGCCCCGGAACCGATCATATCTACAATAGCGTTGATTTCGTTATCCAAACTTCCGGTGGCATGAGGCTTTTGCGGCCCACCAAGGCTCAGGTTCCGTTTCAACCGGGAGAGTCGGTTGGAAGCGGGGCGGTGACCTATTCAAACGGAAGCGGAAGCAACACTGCTTCAGACAATTGGATGCCGCTGCTAAGCTACGACGAAGCGCAGGAGTTTCCCGGGGCGTTCTGGCGCTACCGTGACAACATGAAGTTCACCGACAACCCCGCGCTGACGTTCTTCACCAACAAAACGGAACTACTGATCGGGTTCCGGTTCTTGGCGGACACGGGCACGCACTACGGGTGGTTTCACTTCACGCGGCCGGCGGCGCGGTTCACCAACGCCTTCACGCTGGCGGCCTCGGACTGGAACCCGCTGCCGGGCGAACCCATCGGGGCCGGGCAGCCGCCGGTCATCCCGGTGGTGCCCACCGTGACGGGCGACGGACAACTGCGGCTGGCGTGGTCGACGGCTCTGGTGGGATGGACCTTGGAAGCCAGCGGGCGGGTTGGCCCGGACGCAAACTGGGAACCCGTCCCGGGGCCGTTCACGGGGGAAGCCCTGCTGCCCTTGCCCGAAACCAACCGCTTCTTTCGCCTCCGCCGCCCCTGACGGTGTCGAGCCACTGCCCGCTGAATTCGCACGTCCTCTTTCGACGTCGCTTTGGGGGTTCTGGCCGGGGTGACGGCTGCGGAAGATGGCTTCTGTGTCGCGGGTTGGCTGTCTACGCCACCAAACCCTTCACCACTTCGCCGAACACGTCGGTGAGCCGGTAGTCGCGGCCGTTGAACCGGTAGATGAGCTTCTCGTGGTCGAAGCCGAGCTGGTGCAGCAGCGTGGCGTGGAAGTCGTGCACGTGGACCTTGTCGCGCACGGCGTTGAAGCCGAGTTCGTCGGTCTCGCCCCAGGTGAGGCCCGGCTTGAAGCCGCCGCCGGCCACCCAATAGCTGAACCCGTTGGGATGATGGTCCCGGCCGTCGTCGCCGCCCTGGACCATGGGCGTGCGGCCAAATTCGCCGCCCCAGACCACGATCGTGTCGTCGAGCAGGCCGCGTTGCTTGAGATCCCGCACGAGGGCCGCACTGGCCTTGTCGGTAACCTCGCAGTTCCGTTTCAGGTCGGCCTTCAGGTTGCCGTGCTGGTCCCAGGATTCGTGGAAGATCTGCACGAAACGGACGCCCTTCTCGATCAGACGGCGGGCGAGGAGGCACGCGTTGGCGTAGGTCGGCTTGCCGGGTTCGGCGCCATACAGGTCGCGGATGCTCTGGGGCTCCTGCGAAATGTCCATGACCTCCGGGGCGACGTGCTGCATCCGGTAGGCCATCTCGTAGGCGCTGATGCGGGCGGCGATCTCGGGGTCGCCCATGGCGCCGAGCCGTTTGGCGTTGAGGCGATTGATCGTCTCCAGTGTGTCCCTTTGCATCGGATCGTCCACGCCCTTGGGATTGGACAGGTAAAGGACGGGATCGCCGCCGGTGCGGAAGAGCGTGCCGTTGTGGGTGGTGGGCAGGAAGCCGCAGCCCCAGTTGGAGGCGCCGCCGCTGGTGCCCTTGCCGCCGGTGCTGAAGACGACGTAGGACGGCAGGTCCTGCGTCTCGCAGCCTAGCCCGTAGGAAGTCCACGCTCCGAAGCTCGGGCGGCCGAATTGCTGCGAGCCCGTGTTCATCATGATCTGCCCGGGCGCGTGGTTGAACGCGTCGGTCTGCATGGACCGGATCAGCGTGAGGTCGTCCGCGACACCGGCGAGGTGCGGGAGGAGCTCGGAGAGTTCCATGCCGCTCTTGCCGTGCTTGGCGAACTTGAACTTCGGGCCGAGCAACTTGGCGTCCGGCGTGATGAAGGCGGCGCGATAGCCCTTGAGCAGCTCGGCCGGCGGGAGCGTGCCGTCGAACTTCGCGAGCTGCGGCTTGTAGTCGAAGAGTTCGAGGTGGCTCGGCGCCCCGGCCATGAAGAGGTAGATCACGCGCTTGGCCTTGCCGGTGAAGTGGGCCTTCTTCGGCGCCAGCGGATTGACCGCGAGGGGCGGCTTCGGCGCGGCGGCCAGGCGGTCGGCCAGCAGGGAATGCAGGGCGATGCTGCCGAGGGCGACGCCGCAGTCCTTGAAGAACCACCGGCGGGAGACGGCGCGCTGCTGTTCCTGCAACGCGTGCTGGAGGTGGGAGAGGTTCATGGTTTCGGGGGTTCCGGATTCTCGCGGGCAAGCTCCTCTTCGAGCTTCACCATCCAGGCGACGGAATAGTTCAGCTCACGGGGAATACCGTTGCGGCGGGAATGCTCGCGCATCCAGGCCAGATAGGCGCGCCGCTGGGCATGAGTCATGTCCAAATTCACTCGGGCCATTTCCTCCCCAAATGCGCGCACATGAAAACGCCGCTTCAAGATCAGCAGGTGTTTTCGCGCCCATCGGCGAGGGCGCATTAAACGGCGTGGGGCATTCATGTTCGATTGGCTATTCTTTCGTGATGGCCTCGTCCAAGTTCAGGAGCGCCCGGCTCACGACCGTGTAGGCGGCCAATTGTGCGGGCGTGACGTTGGCGGGCAGGTCCTTCGGCGGCTCGTTCTTGCCGGTCGCGAGTTCGAACGGATTCACCCAGCCGTCACCGATGCGCTGGCGCTGGCGGTCGAGCAGGCCCTTCAGTTCGGCGCGCTCGGCCTTGGTCGGCGGGCGCGACAGCACGCGGCGGAAGGCGTAAGTCAGGCGTTCGTCGTCGGTGCGGCCGCCTTCCGCCAAGGTGCGGCGAGCCAGCCCTTGGGCGGACTCCACGAACAGCGTTTCGTTCAGGGCGGTCAGGGCCTGGAGTGGCGTGTTGGAACGCTGGCGGCGCACGCAGGAGAAGTCGCCGTTCGGCGCGTCGAAGCTCGCCAGCACCGGATACGGGATGCTCCGGAACTTGAACACGTAGAGGCTGCGGCGGTAGCGGTCGGCGCCTTTCTCCTCGTTCCAGACCTTCGGGCCATAACTCGCGGGCGGCTGGAACAGGAACTCCGGCGCGGGCGCGTAAACGCTGCGGCCGCCGAGCGCGGGATTCAGCAGGCCGCTGGTGGCGAGCGCGACGTCGCGGACGACTTCGCCCTCGACCCGGAAACGCGGGCCCCGGGCCAGCAAGCGGTTGAACTGGTCGCGTTCGAGCAACTCCGGCGTGACGCGGCTGCTCTGTTGGTAGGCCGAGGAGTTGACGACGAGTCGGAGCAGTCCCTTCAGGGACCAACTTTGAACTTTGAACCCGGAACCCTGAACTTCGAGAGAGGGCTCCACGAACTCGCACGCGAGCCAGTCGAGCAGTTCGGGATGCGACGGAGCAGGGGACTGAACGCCGAAATCCTCGGGTGTCTCCAGCAGGCCGGTGCCGAAGAGCTGCTGCCAGACGCGGTTGACGGCCACCCGCGCCGTGGTCGGTGACCGGCGGTCCACCAGCCAACGGGCCAGCGTGAGCCGGGAGGCGTCCGCGCTAGCCGGGAGCGGGTGCAGGAACGCCGGGGTGCCGGCGGTCACTTCCTTGCCAGGCTTAAGCCAGTCGCCGCGCTTGAAGATCTGGGTGGGCCGCAGTTCCTCGCCGGCGCCTTCGCCGCGCCGCGCCGCGAGCACCAGCGTGGGCGTGCCTTCCGGCCATTGTTGCCAGAGCGACTCGATCTTTTCGTTCGTCGCCTTGAACTCCGCCACGGTAGTCCGCCAGTGGCTGAACACCGCGGCCACCTGATGCGGGGAACGTTGGGCGCGCGGTATCCGGAGAATTTGCCGGACCGCAGCCGGCACCGGGTCGGCCACCGCGTTGGTGTCGCCGACCACGCTGAGGCGGAAGCGCCCGAGGTTGTGGTTCTGGTTGTCGTCCGAATTGTCGCCGCCGTGCTTCTGGTCGAGGAAGAAGTCCAGCACCACGCCGTTGGTGAATGCGATTGGCGACTCGGGAATGAACACCGCCTGGCGCGCCACGTTGCGCCGGCCTGGTCCGGCGTCGATGCCCCACGCGGTGTCGTCCTTGCCGTCGATTGCATGTTCGACCGGGCCGTAAGTGCGTTTGTCGCCTTCCTTGCGGTTGCGGCTTTCCGATTGGAACTCCGGCTCCAACGGCTTCTCCGCGTTTGCAAAATCAGCGGTCGCCCGCACGAACTTCACCTTCAGTTTGTTCGTGGGATTCGTGACGTCGCTCGCCTCCACCCGGAACTCGCTCAGCGCGGCCATGCCCTTGATCGACCGGCCCGGGCCGCCGCTCGGGAGGTTCGGGTCGGGGAACTGTTCGAGGCGGAAGGCACCGATGCGGGCCAGCGTGTTGGTGCCGCGGAAGTGCGCGGTCCAGAAGGTCGGCGCGTAGCTCGCGGCGCGGATGGAGCCGTCGGCGTAATCGTAGAAACGCTCGCCGCGCTCGCCCTCGTGGACGGCGTTAACGACCTGCCAGGCCGGCTGATTGGTCGCCACGGATTCCTCCCATTCAGCCATTCGCCGCTCCCAGTCGGGCGCCGTGTGGCGCAGCCCTTCCTCCAGGTCACGCATCTGCCGGGTCAGGTTGCCGACGAGCATCTGCTGCTCCGGCGGATAGTGAACGCGGCTGGACTCGTGGTCGTTGTTCAGGAACGCGAACAGCCGGTAATACTCCTCCTGCGTGATCGGGTCGTATTTGTGCGTATGGCACTGCGCGCACTGGATGGTGATGCCGAGCACGGACTTGCCGAGGGCGTCCATGCGGTCGATGAGCCCGTCGGTGCGGAACTGCTCCGGGTCCACGCCGCCTTCCTCGTTGAGCATGGCGTTGCGCAGGAAACCGGTCGCCACGCGCTGCTCGTCGGTCGCATCGGGGAGTTGGTCGCCCGCGATCTGCTCGATGATGAACTGGTCGTAAGGCAGGTCGCGGTTGAGCGCGTTGACGACCCAGTCGCGGTAAGCCCAAACGAAGCGCGGCTTGTCCTTCTCGAAGCCGTCCGAGTCCGCGTAGCGCGCGGCATCCAGCCAATGGCGGCCCCAGCGTTCGCCGAAGTGGGGCGACTTCAGCAGTTCTTCCACTTTGTTGGCGTAGGCGTTCGGCGACTTGTCGGCGACGAAACGGTCCGTCTCCTCCGGGGTGGGAGGCAGGCCGGTCAGGTCGAAATGCAGCCGGCGCAGCAATGTGATCCGGTCCGCCGTGGGCGAGGGCTTCAGTGCTTCCTTCGCCAAACGGGCTTGGATGAAGGCGTCGATCGGGTTGGGGGATTTTGTTTTCGAGCCCTGGACTGAAGGAACTGGCGGGCGCACCGGCGGTTTCCAAGCCCAATGATCCAAGCCCTTGACCGGCTTGGTCGCCGTCGTGGCGGCGGGCCACTGGGCACCTTGGTCAATCCACGCCCGCAGCAGGCCGATCTGCGTGGCGGTCAGGCGTTCGCCCTTCTTGGGCATCGGCGCGAGGTCGGCGTGCGTGCCGGCGACGACGGCGATGAGCAGCGATTCGGCGGACCTCCCCGCGATCAGCAAGGCGCCGTGGTCGCCGCCTTTCAGGGCTGGCTCGCTCAGGTCGAG
>JBIIUN010000221.1:0-7938 GCA_044339945.1 Kapaibacterium sp. (SeqCode) | reverse complement strand
TACGCGAATCCGCAGGCGGATAAGGTGCTCGGACTAACTCGCGCCGCGCTGCTGCGGCGGGAATACAATTCACCGGAATGGCACACGACCGCGCCCGACGGCGGCCCGTTGCCGGACGAGCTGCAGCCCTTCCGCCGGGTGCTGGCCTCCGGCGCCCCAGTCTTCGACGTGGAGCACGCGATCGACTGGCCGGACGGTCGGCGCCACCAATTGTCGATCAACGGCGCGCCGATCAAGAACGACCGCGGCGAGATCACGAGCCTCGTCTTCTCGATCAATGACATCACCGAGCGCAAGGAGGCGGAACAGGCCATCCGGGACGAACAGGTCATCAACCGCACCCTCCTGGAAAATCTCGCCGCCATCTTTTTCGTGTTCAACCGGGAGGGGAAAATCCTGCGCTGGAACCATGCGTTGGAGGTGGAGCTGGGCGTCTCCGGTGACCAGCTGCGGGCCAGCCATCCGCTCGACTTCGTCGTGCCGGCCGACCGGTCCGTCGCCGAACAGGGAATCCGGCGGACCTTTGAAGAAGGGCACGCTCAGGTGGAACTGTATCTTCTCGGTCGGGAGGGGCGGTCGGACCCGTTCTACGTGGTCACCCGCGCTGTGGAGCTCGACGGCGAGCCGGTGCTGGTCGGCCTCGGCTTCGACCTCCGGGAACGGCGCGAGGCCGAGGCCGAAATCCGCCGGCTGGCCGCGTTCCCGGGCCTCAATCCGGAACCCGTCCTCGAGTTTGCCGACGACGGTTCGCTGCGCTACCGCAACCAGGCCAGCGATGCCCTCGCCCTCGCCCTGGGGGCCGGCGACTTCGCCCGGCTGCTCCCGCCGGCCGCCGCCGACATCGTCCGCGAATGCCTCGCCTCCGGGCAACCCCGGCTGCGGCTGGAGACCGTGTTCGGCGACCACACCCTGAGCTGGTCGTTTTTCCCGATCAGCGACCAGCAGCGCGTCCACGGCTACGTGTCCGACATCACCGAACGGGTGCTCCAGGAAATGCTCGCCCGCCGGTCCCAGCGGCTCGAATCCATCGGCACCCTGGCCGGCGGCATCGCCCACGACCTCAACAACACGCTCACGCCCATCACCATGGGCATCCAGATGTTCCGTCACGAACATCCCGGCCAGTCGGAGCTTGCGGAGGCGATCGAGCAAAGCGCCCTCCGTGCCGCCAGCATGGTCTGGCAGTTGGTGACCTTCGCGAAAGGCGCGGGCGGGCGGCGGGTCGGCGTCGATCCCCGCCACCTCGTGCGCGACCTGAAACAGATCATCGGCAGCACCTTTCCCAAGAACATCCAGCTCGGCCTGGAAGTGGCCGAACACCTTCCCGGTCTCGTCGGCGATCACACCCAGCTCCACCAGGTGCTGCTCAATCTCTGCGTCAACGCCCGCGACGCCATGCCCCAGGGCGGCACCCTGACCCTCGCCGGCTTTGTCGCCGAACTGACTGAGGCCGCCGCCGCCCGGATACTGGACGCCCGGCCCGGGCGCTTCGTGGTGCTGCGGGTCACCGACACCGGGACCGGCATCGACCCCGCCCACCTCGAGCGCATCTTCGATCCCTTCTTCACCACCAAGGGCGCGGACCAGGGCACCGGCCTGGGACTCGCCAACGCGCTGGCCATCATCAAGGGACACAACGGCTTCATCCATGTGCGATCCCAGCCCGGGCTCGGCTCCAACTTCGAGGTTTACCTGCCGGCGGTGGACGGAGCCGTTCCCGTCGCGGAAGACTCGGCGCGCTCCCTCCAGCTCCCGCAGGGGGCGGGGCAGACAATCCTGTTCGTGGACGACGAAAAGCCGGTGGCCCACCTCGCCGGCCGGCTGCTGACCCGGCTGGGTTACCACCCGCTGGTCGCCCATTGCGCCGCCGAAGGGTTGCAACACCTCCAGCAGCGGGGCGGCGAAATCGTGGCGATCATCACCGATCTCCAGATGCCGGGCATGGACGGACTCGAATTCGCCCGTGCCGCCCGGGTGATCCGCGCCACGGTGCCGATCCTGGTCGCCAGCGGACGGCTGGACGATTCGGTGGCGGAATCCTTCCAGCAGCTCGGCGTTCACCTGCGCCTGGACAAACCGTTCACCGCGCCCCAGTTCGCCGAACTGCTGTCCGCCGCACTGAAAGGGCCGACCAACGGCGATGCCGGAGGCGGGACGAAAAGGCCGGCGACCCGTCCGCGTTCTGCGCCTGGCGGTCCGCAACAACTCCAGATCTTCCCGCACGCGTGAGTTCAACCGGCGGCCGCGCTCCGGACCGGTGAATCCGGAGTGCTGGGCGTGGCCCGGCTTTTCCTCCACCGCCATGGGCACCCAACGCCCCAGCGAAACCACCGTGAAGGAAGCCCAGCAGGCAGCTGCTCTTCACGGCGTAGTTCACGTTCTCAGCCAGCGTGCCAGAGGTGGCGGGGGCGGACTGCTGGATCAGCTTCGCCATCAACACGCCGATGACGTTGCCCCGCTCGTCCACGAGGGCGCCGCCGGAATTGCCCGGCGGGATGGACGCACTGATCTGGAAATGTCGCGCGTCATCCTGCGCCCCGGCCAGGCTGGCGATCTCGCCCTTGGCCAGCGTGGGCGCGAAGCCCTGCAAACCGACATTCGGGAAACCGACGGTGGCGACGGCTTCGCGGTTCATCTCCCTCTCCCTTCATCGGATGAGGGGAGAGGGAGAAGAGGCGGCGGGACTACGAAGGCTGACCGACTCTGACGGCTACGACACAGCGCGGGCACAGGCCGGGATGCGCCGGGTCGCCGCCGATAACGGTTTCCCAGTGCCAGCAGCGTTCGCATTTCTGGCGACCGAGCTCAGAGGCTGGACGGACATGGACTCCGAATTCGTTGCCTTGAGTCACCGTCATGGCGGACACGTTGCAGAGCTCCCGAAGTGCCTCCAAATCGTCCGGGGACGTGAAGTGCCCGGCGAGAAGTCCGGGCACGGAAAACTCCAACACGGCGTCCAGGCCTTTGCCGATTTGCTTCGCTTGCCGGGCCGGTTCCAAGGCAGCCATGGCCTTGGCCCGCAGGTCAAAGATAGGGGCAATCGGCGCAACGGACGGGACGATAACGGGCGTCCATGCGTATCCCAAATCATCAAAGACTTTGGACACCTTCCAATCGCTCAGATGCACAGACTTCGCCGGGGCGCCCGGGATGTAGCCCCACGCCTCTTCGGCGGTGAAGACGAGCATCGGGGCGAGCATTTGGCAGAGCCGCACGACGATGGAATGCAGCGCTGTCTGTGTGCTGCGGCGACGCGGGGAATTCGCCGCGTCGGTGTAGAGGCGGTCCTTCACTACGTCGTGGTAGATGGCGCTGAGCTGCACGGCCACGAACTGCGAGACCTTCTGGTAGGCGACGTGGAATTCGTAGGCGTCGTAGGCCGCGGCAACTTCGGCCTCCAGCTTGCCAAACTCACCGAGAATCCAGCGGTCGAGGCCGGTCAGGTCGGCGTCGGGCACGGTGTGCTTCGCGGGATCGAAGTCGTAGAGGTTGCTGAGTTGGTAACGCAGCGTGTTGCGGATGAGCCGGTAGGTTTCACCGACCTTCTTCAGCCGTTCCTCGCTCACGACGATATCGCTGCGGTAATCCTGTGAGGCGACCCATAGACGGAGCACGTCGGCGCCGTAGTCCTTCACGAAGCGGTCGGCGGTCTGAGGCTTCTGGTAGCCGCCGGCACCCTGCTTGGACTTGGAAATCTTCTCGCGGTCCTCGTCCACCATGAACCCGTGGGTGAGCACGGTCCGGTAAGGCGGTGCATCGTTGCCGGCGAGCGAGAGCAGCAGCGACGACTGGAACCAGCCGCGGTGCTGGTCGGAGCCTTCGAGATAGACGTCGGCTTGCCAGGGAAGTGGGACAGGCATCTTGCCTGTCTCCGGGGCTTCTAGCCCCGGTTCGGGGTTCACGGGCAGGATGCCCGCGGAGACAGGCTGGAAGCCTGTCCCACTATGTTGCAGCTCCGGCCGGCGCATGAGCACGGCGCGGCTGGAACTGCCAGAGTCGATCCAAACGTCGAGCGTGTCCTGGCCGCGGCGGACGGCTTCGGGGCCGGTCCAGCCGGCGGGACGGCACTTGGCCCACAGCTCGTCGGCGGGCGTGGCGAACCACACGTTGCTGCCGTGCTGTTCGATGAGCGCGGCGGCGTTGCGGACGATGGCAGCGTTTAGGATCGGTTCGCCGGTGGCGTCGTAGAAGGCCGGAATCGGCACCCCCCAGGTGCGTTGGCGCGAGATGCACCAGTCGGGGCGGGTCTGCACGGCGCCCTTGATGCGGTTGATGCCCCAGTCGGGAATCCAGTTCACCGAATCGATGGCGGCGAGGGCCTGCCCACGAAACGTTTCACCACCCCGTGCATGATCCACCTTGATGAACCACTGGTCTACCGCGCGGAAGATGATGGGCGTCTTCGAGCGCCAGCAGTGCGGGTAGCTGTGCGCGTAGTCCTCGCGGTGCGCGAGGGCCTGCTTCTCGGTGAGCAACGCCAGCACGGCGTCGTTGGCCTCGGAACGGTTGTTCTTCTCCAGCGTGGACTTGCCCACGAGCGACTCGGGCAACTGCTGCTCGCGCGGCAGGTCGTTCGTCGGCGCGAGGCGGCCCTCGTCGTCCACCGGACAGTAAATCGGCAGCCCGACCTTGAGGCCGAGCTGGTAGTCGTCGGCACCGTGACCGGGCGCGATGTGGACGAAGCCGGTGCCGGTGTCGGCGGTGACAAACTCCGCCGGGTAAAGCTTGCCGGTGCGCGCGCAGAACGGGTGCTCGTATTCCACCGTCGCGAGCTCCTCGCCGTAAAGCGTCCGCACGATCTGGTAGCTCTCCCAGCCGAGCTTCTGCGCCGTGACGGACAGCAACGGATTGGCGACGAGGTAGGTGCCGCCCTCGGCCATCACGAGCGAGTAGTGGAACGTCGGGTTGAAGGCGACCGCGAGGTTCGCCGGGAGCGTCCACGGCGTGGTCGTCCAAATGAGCACGAAGGTGTTCGGTTCGCCCTTCAGCTTGAACTTCACGTAGACGCTCTGGCTGACGTGGTCGGCGTATTCCACCTCGGCCTCGGCCAGCGCGGTCTTGAACGGGATGCTCCAATACACCGGCTTCTTGCCGCGATAGACGAAGCCCTTTTCCACGATGTCCGCGAACAGGCGCAGTTCGTCGGCCTCATATTCCTTGCTCAGCGTGAGATACGGATTCGCCCAGTCGCCGAAGACGCCGAGGCGTTGGAACTGCTCGCGCTGGAGGTCGATGTATTTGCGGGCGTAGGCGTCGCAGGCGGAACGGATCGTGGCGGCGTCGGCGTCGGTCTTGCCGGCGGCGCGGAGTTCCTGCGTGACCTTGGACTCGATGGGCAGCCCGTGGCAGTCCCAGCCCGGCACGTAGGGCGCGTCGAAGCCACGGAGCGTCTGCGACTTCACGATGATGTCCTTGAGGATCTTGTTCAGCGCGGTGCCGACGTGGACATCGCCGTTGGCGAACGGCGGGCCGTCGTGCAGCACGAACTTGGGGGCGCCCTGCCGCGCCGCGCGAATCTGCGCGTAAATGCCGTCGGCCTCCCACTGGGCGAGGCGTTGCGGTTCGCGCTGCACCAAGTTCGCCTGCATGGGGAACTCGGTGCGCGGCAGGTTCAGCGTGTTCTTGTAATCCGGCTTGTCGCTCATGGAACGGCCCTAAAGGAGGGCGAAGGGAACCGGTTTCGGGGCCGGCGCGCAAGGCGGGGGAAGGTTGGACAACCGAGGGCCGGAGAAACTGGAAGGCAGGAAATCAGGAGCGGACGGTGGGGATTCGATCCCTTCCTGGGTTCCTGCTTTCCAAGTTCGTTCCTTCAATTGCCCCTCACAGCAGGTTGCCCTGCGCCAGCGAACCTTCCTCGCCGAGTTCCGCCAGCAGGCTGCGGAAATTCCACCGGCGATACATCTCGCGCAGGGCCGGCTTGTCCGGCGTCTTGGCCGTCAGCGATTCCAGCGCCGGGCCGTCGGCGAGGTCGAACTGGAGGCGGACCATGAGCTGGTTGCGCTTCACGATCTCCGTCGCGTCCAGCAGCGAGGCGCGCTGGCTCTCGGACTTCACCTCGGGGAGCCGGGCGTAGAGCGCCTCGATGGTGCCGAAGCGTTTCAGCAGCTCCGTCGCGGTCTTCGGGCCGACCCCGCGGACGCCGGGAATGTTGTCCACGCTGTCGCCCACGAGCGCGAGCCAGTCCACGATCTGCGTGGGCTGCACGCCGGTCTTGGCCACGACGTCGGCGTCGGTCCACACCTTCTCGGACTTGTCGTTGGGGTTGAAGAGGCCCACGCGGGCATTCACGAGCTGCATGAAATCCTTGTCGGAACTCGCCACCACCACGTGCCAGCCCGCCGCGTCGCCGAGCCGCGCGTAGGTGCCGATCCAGTCGTCGGCTTCCGTGCCATCGCGGGTGAGCTGCGGGTAACCGATGGCGTCGAGCCAGGCATTGAGCTGCGGGAACTGCGCCGCCAGCGCGTCGGGCGTGGAGGGACGGTTGGCCTTGTAGTCGGGCAAGGCGGCGAGGCGTTCCGCCGCGAGGCCGCCGTCCCAGACCACGAGCAAGTGCGTGGGTTCGAGGATGAGCAGCATCTTCTGCAGCATCTTCACGAAGCCGTAGATGGCGTTCGTGGGCGAGCCATCCGGCGCGTTGAGCGAGCGGATCGCGTGGAAGGCGCGGTAGGCGTAGGCATGGCCATCCACGAGCAGCAGGCGGTTCGACATGCGCGCGAGGCTGGTGAAGCCGTCCCGCGCGGCCAATGGAAAAACGGGGGGCGCCCGGGCGCCTTAGCGAAGCCTACTTCTTCACCCCGCGCAGGTGTTCGTCGAACCAGTCGGCAAACGTCGCCACGTCCTGCTCGATGCCGGGCCAGCCGTGGAGCAGGCCGGGTTTGCGGATGAGCTTCACGGGCACCTTCACACCAGCCGCCTCGGCCTGCTTCACGAAGATCTCGGCCTGGTAGATCGGCACCAATTGGTCGGCGTCACCATGGACGAGCAGCGTGGGCGGCATCGTCGCCTTCACGAAGTTGAGCGGGGAAATCTCCTTCCCGTAGGTCGCCCGGCTCTCGGCCGTGTCGCTGCGGGCGCCGAAGGCCGGCTTGAAGTCCTTGAGCACGCCCACGCCCACGGCGTCGTCGCCCTGGCTGCGCCAGTTCAGGTAATCGGTCGGCGGGAAGAAGGCGGCCACGGCCTGCACGGCGCTGGATTCGCGGTCGATCGGGTCCTTGGCGTCAGCTTTGCCGGGTCCCCCCTGCGTGCCCATGGTCAGCGACAAGTGACCGCCGGCGCTGGCGCCGAAGATGCCGAACCGGTCGGGCTTCACCCCGTAGTCGGCCGCGTGATGCCGGATGAAACGGACCGCCCGGTGGATGTCATCGGTGATCTCCGGGATGACGAAGCGCGGCTGCGAGCCGTGCACGACGGCGAAGACCGTGTAACCGCGTTCCAGCAACGGCGTGAGCAGTCCGCCCCGGAGGGAACCGTCGATGGCCTCGTGGCTGGAGAAGAACCCGCCGGAAACCATGTAGATCGCCGCGTAGCCGTTGGGCCGGGTCGGCTTGATCACGTCGAAGGTCAGCGCGGTGCCGAACTTGCGGTGGTAGATGACCTCGGTGCGGCTGGCGACGGGCGGTTCTGCGGCGAAGGCGGCCAAGGCCGACGCGGCGAGGGTGAGCGTAAGCAGCAGGTGTTTCAGCGGGGACATGGCCGCAGCATGGCCGAGGAACGCGGGCCGACGAAAGCCGGAAGTGGACGCAAAGTGCTGCCGTCCCGCGCCGCCGAGGGGCGGCGATATGCCAGCGGCTGATGACGGCGGCTGAAGCTGGGCGCAGCCCTTCATCGTGACTGGATTGGTCCGTCCGACGGTCCTCTTCCCCTGCGGTTGTGGCGGGGACAAGGCCTGCCCCGCGGCTCCCTCTCCTTGGGGGAGAGGGCCGGGGTGAGGGCGGGTTC
>JBIIUN010000220.1:0-8028 GCA_044339945.1 Kapaibacterium sp. (SeqCode) | reverse complement strand
GAACGTCGCCTCGGCGATCGCGTCGAGGCCCAGCCGGTGCCCGAGCTTCTCCTTGAGGTCGATCAGCATGTCGAGCGACGGCAACTGGGTGAGGTCCATCACCGTGTAGCCGTGCAGCACCTCGAAGTCGAAACGCAGGTGGTTGAAGCCCACCACGAGGTCCGCCCGTTGCAGTTCCCGGAGCAGTTCGTTGACCTCCGGCTCGCCGTAGATCCGGTAGCCGCCGCGCGCCGTCGAATAGGTCACGCCGAGGCTCATCTTCATGTCGCGGATCTTGTCCCAGCCGCCGACTTCCTCGGCGGACTTCTGCGTTTCCAGGTCGAAATAGACGATGTTCTTCACGGCGACGCAGCGACTGTGCGGACAAGGCGGCAGAGCAACAAGCCCGTTGCGGAGCCCCCCGAGCGGACGCCGGCTCCCATCCAGCGTGAATGGCGCTTGGCCGCGAATTGTAGAGGAATATCCCGGCCGCGCGGGCGGGCTCAGCCCCGCTTCACCCGGGCGACATGGCGGGCCATGCGTTCCATGGCGATCTGGATCTGGTCGAACGCGGTCGCGAAACAGCAGCGCAGGAACTTCTCGCCGCTCGCGCCGAACGCCCCGCCAGGCACGCAGGCGACCTTCTCCTCCTTGAGCAATCCGAGGGCGAATTCCTTCGCCGGGATGCCGACGCTCTCGATGCTCGGGAACGCGTAGAACGAGCCGCGGGGCAGGTGACACTTGAGGCCCATGTCGTTCAGCGATTTCACGATGTAGTTGCGCCGCAGCTTGTATTGCTCGCGCATCTCGGTGGTCGCGGATTCGCCGTTCTGGAGCGCCTCGATCGCGGCTTCCTGCGCGATGATGCTGGCGCACAGCATCGAGTATTGGTGGATCTTCATCATGGCCTCGATGAGGTCCGTGGGGCCGCACGCGTAGCCGATGCGGAAGCCGGTCATCGCGTAGGCCTTGGAGAAGCCGTGCAGGAAGATGGTGCGCTCGGCCATGCCCGGCAGGCTGGCGATGGAGACGTGTTCGCCCTCGAAGGTCAGCTCGCTGTAAATCTCGTCGGTGAGCACCAGCAGGTTGTGCCGTTGGGCGACGGCGGCGATCTCCAGCAACTGCGCCCGGGTCATCGTGCCGCCGGTGGGATTGGTCGGGAAATTCAGCATCAGCACCTTGCTGCGCGGCGTGATGACGGCCTCGATGGCCTGCGCGGTCACCGCAAAGCCGTCCTCCGCCCTGCAGGCCACGGGCACTGGGACGCCGTGGGCGAGCACGACGCTGGGCGAATAGCTCACGTAGCAGGGCTCGTGGTAGATGACCTCGTCGCCGGGGTTGAGCACGGCGCGCAGGGCGAGGTCCAGCGCCTCGCTCACGCCGACCGCCACCAGGATCTGGTTCTTGGGGTCGTAGTGGACGCCGAAGTTCTTCGCGACGTTGCGGGAGATGGCCTCGCGGAGCTTCAGCAGGCCGAGGTTCGAGGTGTATTGGGTGCGGCCGCGTTCGAGCGCGTAGATGGCGGCCTCGCGGATGTGCCAGGGCGTGGCGAAGTCGGGTTCACCGACGCCGAGGGAGATCACTCCGGTGGTGTTCTGGACGAGCTCGAAGAAGTCGCGGATGCCCGAGCGGGGAATGCCGGCGACGTGGTTCGCGATGTAGCTGGGACGGATCGAGGACATGGACTGCGGCGGGGAGATAAGCGGACGCGCCGACACGCGGGAAGCGGATTCCCACGGGCCGTCTGCGTTCGCGCTGGTTGAGATTGCTAGGCGAGGGGCAGACGACCGGAACGCGCTGCGGCGGCGGCTCGGGCCGTGAGGGCCAGGGCTGCGGCTGCAAAAGCGGACGACGCGCGGTTCATGTCGGGCGAGAGTGGGCCGGAAGCGATGGGGGCGAGTCAAGCATGGGGACGGCGCGCGCTGACGGAAACTGAATCGGGAAAGCAGGAAGGCAGGAGAACGGGAACGGCGGTTCCTGCTTTCCTGCCTGCCAGATTGTCCGGGCGCTCAGCCGCCGGCGAAGGCGGGGATGATGCTGACTTCGTCGCCGGGCTTGAGCGGCGTGTCCTGTTCGCGGAGGAAACGGATGTCCTCCTCGTTCACGAACACCAGCACGGAGCCGCGGATGCGCCCACCCCCGTCGCACAGGCGGTCCCGGATGCCGTTGTAGCGGTCGTGCAGTTGCGAGATGGCGTCGCCCACGGTGCCGGGGCGGACGGTCACGGTATCCTCGCCGCCGCAGAGCTTGCGGAGGGTCGGGGGAATGGAAACGCGGACCATGACGCTCAGGCGGTGACCAGTTCCGGCTTGTCGTGGGCGAGGAGCGCCTCGAATTCCCGCAGGCTGGGGCGGATGTCGCGGGTGGCGCCGACATGGCCGGTCATGGCCTCGATGGTCTTCAGGCCGTTGCCGGTGATGCAGAGGACGGCGCTGGAATCGGCCGCGATCTTGCCGGAGGCGATCAGCTTCTTCGCGACGCCCACGGTCACGCCGCCGGCGGTCTCGGCGAAGATGCCCTCGCACTCCGACAGCAGGCGGATGCCCTCGCGGATCTCGTCGTCGGTCACGTCGTCGGCATGGCCGCCGGTTTCCTTCATCACCTTGAGCGAATAGAAGCCGTCGGCGGGCGTGCCGATGGCGAGCGACTTGGCGATGGTGTTCGGTTTCACCGGCTTGAAGAAGTCGAGTCCCGCCTTCTGCGCGGAGCTGATCGGCGAGCAGCCGGTCGCCTGGGCGCCGTGCATCTTCCACTTCGTGTCCTCGATCAGGCCGACCTTGATGAATTCCTGGTAAGCCTTGTGGACCTTGGTCAGGAGCGAACCGGACGCCATCGGGACAACGGTGTGTTCGGGCACACGCCAGCCGAGCTGCTCGATGATCTCGTAGCCCATGCTCTTGCTGCCCTCGGCGTAGTAGGGGCGCATGTTCACGTTCACGAACGCCCAGCCGTATTTGCCGGCGATCTCGGCGCAGAGGCGGTTCACCTCGTCGTAGTGGCCCTTGATGCCGATGACGTTGGCGCCGTAGACGAGCGAGTTGACCACCTTGCCGAGTTCGAGGTCGGACGGGATGAAGACGTAGGCATCGAGGCCGGCGGCGGCGGCGTTGGCGGCGACCGAATTGGCGAGGTTGCCGGTCGAGGCGCAGGCGACGGTCTTGAAACCGAGCTCGACCGAGCGGCTGAGCGCGACGCTGACCACGCGGTCCTTGAACGAGAGCGTCGGGTAGTTGACGGCGTCGTTCTTGATCCAGAGTTCGCGGATGCCGAGGCGTTTGGCGAGGCGGTCGGCCTTCACCAGCGGCGTGTAGCCGACCTGGCGTCCGACGGTCGGTTCGCCGGCGACGGGCAGCAATTCGCGGTAACGCCACATTGTCTGCGGGCGGGAGCAGATCGCGTCGCGGGTGAGCGACTTCTTGATGCGGTCGTAGTCGTAGGCAACTTCGAGCGGGCCGAAGTCGAACTCGCAGACGTGCGTGGCGGCGAGGGGGTATTCCCGGCCGCACTCGCGGCACTTCAACGCCTTCATGTATCCGTGGCTCTGGCTCATAAAATTGTTCCGTTCATCGGCGGCAAACGCCGAAGGCTTCAGCCAGAGCGGCGGGGAAAACAAAAGACCCCTGCCCGCGAAGCGAGAAGGGGTCTGAAAATCAGGACCGGCACTTCTCATCTTCGCCGGGATTTCGTCGCCGAAATCCCGACCGGATTTGGCACCTGGACATCGGACTGCCCGTCCGACCGGTTGCCGTGGTTTCATCGGGCCGTTCCCTCCGCCACTCTGGATGAGTGCCCTGGTCGCCCAAGGCGCTGGAATGGATGGCGGAAGGTCCCCGGGGGTGTCAAAAGGTTTTTCTGTCCGAAACCGGCCGGCGGTGGGGTCGCGGCAAGGGCACTCGGCTGAAGGTTCCTGCTTGGGCGCGCCTTCAACGGAGTAATCCTCACCCCAGACGCGGTTGGAACTTCGACGCGGCGGCCAGTTTCTCCCACAGGCCACGTTCCTCGTCGGTGAGCTGGGTGGGAACCTTGACGAGCAGCTTGGCGTAGAGGTCGCCGCGTTCCGTGGCCTGACCCTTGGGCAGGCCGTGTCCACGCAGGCGGAGCTGCTGTCCGGAGTTCGTGCCGGCGGCGACGCGCACGTTCACGGGCCCGGTCAGGGTCGGCACGCTGAGCGTGGTGCCAAGGACCGCCTCCCAGGGCGCCAGATCCAGTTCGGTCACGAGGTCTTCGCCCTGCACGGCGAAGTCCGGATGCGGCGACAGGCGCACACGCAGCAGCAGGTCGCCGGCCCCGCCGTCGCCCGCCCCGGCTTCGCCCTTGCCCGCCACGCGGATCAGTTGGCCCTCGTGGACGCCGGCCGGCAGGCGGACCTTGAAGCTGTGCGATTCGGTCTCGCCGGTCCGCGAGTTCGCGCGCCGGAACGAAACCTGACGCACCGACCCGTTGAGGACCTCGTCGAGGCTGACGGCGAGGTCGCCCTCCACGTCGGCACCCCGGCTGGAGTGAGGCCGGCGTCCCGGCCCCGCCTCTTGGAACGGCTGGAAACCACCCGCGCCCCGGGCCCCGAAGAATTGCTCGAAGAAATCGCTGAAGCCGGTGCCGCCGAACTGGAATTCCGCGTCGTCACCGCCGGCGGGGCGCCGCGAACGTCGCCGGCCGCCGGCCCCGGATGGATCCCAACCCGGCGGGGGCTGGAAGCCGGCGCCCTGCTTCCAGTTCGCGCCGAGCGTGTCGTATTTCTTGCGGTTGCCCGCGTCGCCGAGGACCTCATAGGCCTCGTTGATCTCCTTGAAGCGGTCTTCCGCGGCCTTCTTGTCGGTCGCCACGTCCGGGTGATACTTCCGCGCCAATTGCCGATACGCCTTCTTGAGCTCATCGGCCGACGCGGTGCGGGGCACCCCGAGGATGGCGTAGTAGTCTTTGAATTCCGGACCCATGCTTGTGCCCTAGCAATAGCCGGGCGGACGGCCCGCGTAAAACCGGAGTTCAGGCGTCGCCGTCCCGGGCTGCTTCCGGGCCCGACTTTCCTGCGGCCAACGCGGATGCCTGCCGGCGATAGAGGTGTTCACGATGGGGCAATTGGCTCGCCCGATCGCCCCCGGTTCCGGCCGGTGCGCCACCGGTTTCCCGCGTGTCACAACCTAACGCTCCAGTTTGTCGCGGGCGGGCACTATCCATTGACATGGCGGCACGGCTGGGATCGCGAAATTCGCGGAAAATCGGGCAGATGGGCGGCTGCGGAGTCCCGGCATCGGGTGTGCGAAACGGATGGCAGAGGGTGCGATGGGCGCACCCACCAACAAGAAAGGAAACATCATGACTGCCAATGTGCCTGTTCGTCGTAGCCAGACCTATCCCGTGAGCCCGTTCGCCACGCTGCTGAACCTGAGCCGGGATTTTGACCGGCTCCTGGAAACACCCTTCACCGCCCTCGGGCGAGAAGGTTTGCCCGCGGCCTTTGCGCCGGCCCTCGAGGTCCGTGAAGACGCCGACACTGTCACCGTGACCGTGGAGTTGCCGGGCGTGGACCGGAAAGACGTGAGCGTCACGTTCCACGACGGCGTGCTGACGGTTGCCGGTGAGCGGAAGCAGGAACGCGAAGTCAAAGAGGGTGAGTATCTGCGTTCCGAGCGCCAATACGGTCGCTTCGAACGTCAGGTGGGCGTGTCCTTGCCCATCGACGCCGACAGAATCAAAGCCGCCTGCAAAGACGGCGTGCTGACGGTGACGCTCCCGAAGAGTGTCTTGGCCAAACCCAAGACCATCGACATCGGTGTCAACTGAGCGTCGCGGCTGGGGCAACCCAGCGGACGGCCGCCGTAGTGGAACCCGTGGGGCATTTCGCCCCGCGGGTTTTTGCGTCTCGGGCCGCGGTCCGACACAAGGGACGAACGGGTCGCGGGCTCAGCCCAGCACCGCGTCGCGCATCACGCCGTAGATTTGGGTCGAGGTCAGTTCGTCGCCTGGCAGCGCGCCGGGGGCGATCACCAGTGGCCAGTCTTCGCGGCTGGTCGGACGGCAGCCGTGGGATCCCTTCACCAGCGACGCGTCGAGCGGGATGACGTCCATCAGCATGCGGAAGCCGAGTTTCTTCTGCAGCAGCCGCCACGCGATCTTCAGCTTCACGACCGGGATGGCGGGATCGAGGAACAATTCGACCGGGTCGTAGCCGGGCTTCCGGTGGATGTCCACGCACCGGGCAAAGTCGGGCGCCTTCGCGTCGTCGAGCCAGTAGTAGTAGGTGAACCAGGCATTCTCCTGCGCGACGGCGACCAGGTTGCCGGTGCGGGGATGCGCCAGGCCGTGTTCCACCTGGTCGGCGAAATCCCACACCTCGGCCACGCCGGGCGTGCTTTCCAGGAGCGCCTGCACTTCGCCAAGGATCGTGCGGTCGTTCACGTAGATGTGCGCCAGTTGATGGTCCGCCACGGCGAAGGCTTTCGAATTGCCGGTGTCGAGCACCTCCAGCCCGAGTTCCTCCCGGATCGTGATCCAGCCGCGTTTCCGGAATTCGCGGTTCAGGTGCACCGGCGTGTCCACCGGGGTGATGCCGTATTCGCTCAGCACGAGCACCTGCACGCCGCGCGCGCCGAAGAAGTCCAGCAGGTCTCCGACGATGGTATCGATGCGCCGCAGGTCGTCCACCACGGCGGGACGCTTCGGGCCAAGCCGCTGGAGGTTGTAGTCGAGGTGTGGCAGGTAAACGAGGTTCAGCGTCGGCCGGTGTTTCTCCTCTACCCACTTCGCCGAGTTCGCGATCCAGCGGGTGGCGGCGTCCGGCTCGCCCTGCGGTGATTTCACGCCGGCGGCCGGACCCCAGAAGGTCGCGAAGGGAAAGTCGCCGAGGTCCGCCTTCAGCGCGGGCCGCAGGTCGGCCGGCCAGGAATAGATGTCGAAGAACTTCCGCCCGTCCGCCGGATACATGGGGCGCGGCGTGACCGACCAGTCGGCACCGGAATACATGTTGAACCACCAGAACAGCTTCGCGCAGGTGAAGCTGGGGTCATTCGCCCGGAGTTCGTCCCAGAGCTTGGGCGCGGTGACGACGTGGTTCGACTGCTTCCAGAAATGGACCTCGCTGAGCTCGCGGTTGAGCCAGCCGTTGGCCACCACGCCGTGCGCCTCGGGGCGCTGGCCGGTGAGGTAGTCGGACTGCGCGGTGCAAGTCACCGCCGGCAGCGCCGGATCAATGACGGCATGGCGATGGGCCTGGAGGAAGGCGCGCAGGCGCGGCGTGTGTTCGCCGATCAACCCGCGCGTGAGGCCGACGACATTGAGGACTGCGGTGCGTGTCACGGGCGGTCATCGGAAGACGAATTCGCGCCGCGGTAAAGGCGCCCGTTGGGAAAAGCGCGATACGGCGCGGGCCGATCCGGGGAAACCGAGGCGTCAGTGCGAGCGAAAGGCGACGCTGTCGGCTGCCCGAACGACCGACGGTTGAACCGAGATAGCAGGAGGGGCATCATGACTTGAACCCCGAACTTGAATGGCGGCGGGAAGGGGGCGGCAAATCCCGGCACGGGACCAAAACCTATGAACATCGCAGATATCGAGCGTGACCTTCACGCATGCAACACACGTGGAATGTTCGTGAAGCAGGGTGTCAACGCAGACCATGAGCTTCTGAAGGGTAGGGTGGACGACACCTATGCCGAATGGTGCTCCAGGATTGGGTGTTCGGAACTCTTGCGGCACTGGGATCGGGACGATTACTGGATTACCGTGGACTCCAATCCCACGATATGGAAGAGCAAGAGCTATGGAGACCTGATCGTAGTCGCCTACTCCGACGGCGGTATGTGTGCGGTTCCAGTCACGGACGAACGCTATCCGATGCGTCAATTGCTGGTGTCTCAAGGGTCGGGCCTGAAAAGGCTGAACCAGACATTTTCCGAATGGATGTGTGCGCAGTATCACAAGCACCGAGCCAAATATGGGGTGCGCCGTTGGAAATACCTGATGGCTGGTCCGAAGCCGTTCACTCCGGAAGAAGAGGTGATTGTGGCCAATCGCCTTCAATGGTCGGTGAGGATCCTGGCGGACCAGACGGCA
>JBIIUN010000219.1:0-8049 GCA_044339945.1 Kapaibacterium sp. (SeqCode) | reverse complement strand
AGGTTGTCCACCACCACGTCCGGGTCCACGCCGTGGCCTTCGATGAGCCACGCGCCTTCGGGTCCGTAGACGCCGATTTCGGCGGCGGTCGCCATGCCGCTGTCCACCAGCCAGCGGCGGGAGCTGAGCCAGATTTCGCCGCCCCAGGTGCGGGTGCCGATGACCTTGCCGAGCCCGAGCCGGCGGAAGCCCTCGGCGAACGCCTCGCCGTCGCTCGCGGTGCGTTCGTTGCAAAGCACGACGACATGGCCGCGGAAGGCCTGCTGCATGTTCCAGTAGGCGTCGCCGACGCGCGGTTGCCAGAAGAACCATGCCTTGCGGAGCAGCCGGTTCAGGATCCACGAGTCGATGTTGCCGCCACGGTTGTGGCGCACGTCGATGATCAGGCCCTGGCGGTTGAACACCGGATAATACTCGCGCGCCCACTCGGCCATGTTCTCCGAACCCATCGCGCGCAGGTGGACGTAGCCGATCTGGTTGGTGCCGAGTTCCTCGACGCGGCGACGGCGGGTGAACTCCCACTCGTCGTAGCGCAGTTCCGCGTCGGCATCGGTGCTCACGGGCTTCACGGTGACCTGCCGGACGGCGTTGGTGCCGGCGGGCTTCACCGAGAGCAGCACGGGTTTACCGGCCTGATTGCGGAGCAATTGGTCGAGCTGCGGCACGGACAGCGTGGGGCGGCCGTTGACGGCGGTGAGCACGTCGCCGGGGCGCACGTCCACGCCGGGCCGACGCAGCGGGGCGAGTTCGTCAGGATATTCCGGATCGGTCTCGAAGAGGTGTTCGACGCGCCAGCCGCCGGCGGCTTCGTCGCGGGCGAAGCGGGCCCCGAGCGAGGACGGCTTGATCTGGTCGGGACCATCGCGGTCGTCGCCGTAACGCACGTAGATATGGAGCGTGGACAGTTCGCCCACCATCTCGGCGATGATCTCGTTGAGCTCGTTGCGTTCGCTCACGCGATCCACGAGCGGCAGGTATTTCTGGAGCACGCCGCGCCAGTCGAGATTGTGCATGCCGCGGTCATAGAAATAGTCGCGCAACATCCGCCACGACTCGGTGAAGATCTGCCGCCATTCCTCGCGCGGCGTCAGGGCGAAGGTCCAGCCGTCGAGGTTGAATTTGTCGTCGAGCTTCGCGGGGGCGCCGGCGTCGCTGGCGATCACGTAGAAGCTGTCGCCCTTGCGAACGAGCAGTTTCTTGCCGTCGCCGGACAGCTCGTAGCTGGTGAGGTCTTCGACCAGCGTCTTGGCCTTGGGCTCCTTGGCGGTGATCTCCAGTTGGCGCAGGTGGTTCTTGGCGTTGAAGCCAGTGTCGCGCGCCACCCAGAGCAGGTGTTTGGCGGTGACTTCCAGGTTGCTGTAGTTGCCCGCAGTAACGGGGACTTCGAACAGACGGGTGGCTAGGCCGTCGAGGTCGATGTTCACGATGACGGCGGGAGGTTTGTTGGTCTTGGCGTCGGTGGAGGCTGAACGGGCGCTGGTGGAGGCCGTTGCCTTGAGGGAGTTGGTGTCTGCTCCAACAAACGAAGACGGAGAAGTGAGTGAACGCCCGCCCTCACCCCGGCCCTCTCCCCCGGGAGAGGGAGACGCTGCTGGGCCGGCGTTTCGAAAAACGGAGACCGGATGGTTGGCTCCGTCAGCGGTTGCTCTGTTGGGAAGCGACTGTTTCGCCTCAATCCCTTCAGGAGTAGTCTGACGGTGAGCGTTCGCAGTCACAGGCGATTCGGCGATGGCTGGTGCGGATTCCCCCTCCCCGCGGGGGAGGGGGCCGGGGTGAGGGCGGGCCAATCCAAATTTCGAGTTGGGAACTTCCAGATCCCGGTGCGGCACCTCCGCCTCCTCACGTCGTCGGCTACCTGGTTCGGTGGCGTCGCGCTTTTCCTCCTTCGTGTCCTTCGCGTCTTCGCTGTTCCCCTCGTCCTTCGGCAGGAACGGTGATCGCAGTTCCTTCTTCAGCGCGATGGCGTAGATCTTGGTCGTCTCGGTGAAGTGTGGCTCGGGCTGGCGCTGGCCCCACGGGCTGCCCACGAGCGAACGCAGCTCGCGGTCGCTCAGGAAGTAGAGCCACTTGCCGTCGGGTGACCACGCGGGGCTGAAGCTGTCCACGCGGTCACTGGTGACCGTGGCGTGGGTGCCGTCGGTGGCGTTGAAGAGATGGATCTGCGGATAACCGTTGGCGGCGGCCTGCACGTAGGCGAGCCAGCGGCTGTCGGGTGACCACGCGAAGTCGGTGAGGTCATCGGTGCGGCCTTCGGCGACGGGCGTCGTGAGCCCGGTTTCGAAGTCGTGGATCCACAGCTTCCAATCCTTGTCACCCCAGGCGAGGCGCTTGCCGTCGGGCGAAGGTTTGCCGGCGTAGCGGAACACGGAGCCGTTGGTGGTCAGCGCCGTCGGGGCGGTCAGGCCATTGGCGGGCAGCTTCCAGAACTCGAGCTCGCCGCTTTCGTCGGACTGCACGAGCAGGTTCTTGCCGTCGGGCAGGAAGCTCGCCTCGCGGTAACGCACGTCGGCCTTGCGCGGAACTTCGACGAAACGTCCCGCCTCCAATGGCGCCACGAAGACCTGCCCGCGCGCGGTCAGCGCCAGTCGGTCGCCGTTGGGCGAAAGGTGGGCTGACGTGAGGTAGTCCAGCGGCTTCTTGATCCACTTCTCACGCTGCTGGTCGAAGTCGGACGCCAAGGTGACGTTGAGCTGCGTGTCGCGGCCGCTGGCGAGATCGAACACATGCAGGTCGCCGGCCCGGCTGTAGGCAATGCGCCCTTGGTGCAGCGACGCGGTGGCGAGGTCGAAGCCGGTGTGCTTCGTGAGCTGCTTCAGGTCCGTGCCGTCGGGCTTCATCGACCACAGGTTCATCGTGCCGTCGCGGTCGCTGATGAAGCAGACACGGTCCTGCCACCACATCGGGTTGCGGCTCGTGCCCGGGAAGTCGCGGGCCAGCGGCACCGCCTCGGGTTCGCCCTCGGTGAAGCGCCACAGGTTCTCGATCCAGCCGCCCTCGTAGCGTTTGGTGCTGCTCGACTGCTTCGGGAGGCGGGTGAAGAACAGCGTCTTGCCGTCCGGCGCAAACACGCCTTCGGAAGCCTGCGCCAACGGGAGCACGCGCCGGGCGCCGGTCTTCGGGTCGAGGCGGACGAGCTGCGAGTTGGGCAGCGTCGAGAATTTCGTCGTGCGGTAGAGCACCTGACCGTCGGGCGTCCAGCCCACGACCCGGCCCTCTGCGCCGTCGAAGGTGTGACGCGTCGGCACGCCGCCGTTCAGCGGCATCGTGTAGATCTCGGTCGGCCCCTCGTATTCGGCGGCGAAGGCGAGCGTGGTTCCGTCGGGCGAAATGGCCGGAAACGTTTCCTGGCCCGGGTGCGAGGTGAGCCGCTGGGCGATCCCGCCGTTCGCGGCAATGCGCCAGAGATCACCCTCGGCCACGAACAGGATGACGTCGCCGTGGATCGCCGGCTGACGGTAGTAACCCCGCGGCGTCTGGGCGGTGGCAGCGAAGGCGAACAGGAACAGCGCGAGCAGGATTCGTCGCATGACGGCGGGCACGCTAGGCCAGGCTAAGAAGGCGCGAAAGGCTGGAGCGAAACCCACTCCCGAAAATCCAATCGACAGCTTCGCTTGGCCTGTTAGTCCGCTGCGGGCCACTTCCAACTCACCATGAACGTCACCGCCGGTTTGAAAGCTGCCGCCAAGTCACTGGTCTCCGGTCCGCGCGCCGAATCGTTTCGGGCGGCGGGCAAACAGATTGAGTGCCCGCACTGCGAAAACATCCTGTTCCATCGCCGGAAGGTTTCCCTCAACACCGCGTTCAGTTCCCTCGTGAGCCTTGAATGGGCCGATCGCGAAGCCAGCGTGCTCGTCTGCGCCAATTGCAGCCGGATCGAATGGTTCTACGACGACCTCGCGGCGGGCGCTCGCGGCGAATGAGGCCCGGTTCGCCGCTGCCGAGTGGGGCTCACCCGGCGGTTTCGGCCGGATTCAGCCGCCGGCGCAGCGCGGTCATCTGGTAGACGGCGGCGAGCGCTTCCAGTTCGGTCACGAAGCCGGCGTGCTCGGGATGGCTGGCGCGGAGCGCAATCAGCTCCCTCCGCACCGCGACGATGTCACCGCGGTTGGCCGCGGCCCGCAGCGGTTCGAGCAACGCATCGGGCGGCAGGGCACCCGCCGGGATGGAGGCGGGCAGGGAGGCCGCGACCGACTCCGGCTCGGCGTAACGCCATTTCAGCCGGAGCTGGTGCTGGAGGATGTCGAACAGTTGCTCCTCCTTGAACGGTTTGGGCAGGAACTCGTCAGCGCCGGCCCGGATCGCGTCGTCGCGGTTGAAACCGAGCACGCTCGCCGAGTTGGCGACGATCCGGGCGGCGAAGCCCGGCAAGGCGCGCAGCCGGCGGGTCAGTTCGAAGCCGTCCATGCCTGGCATGCGGAGGTCCACCAGCACGAGGGGCACGGGCGCCGCCGCGAATGCCGCGAGGCCGTCCGCTCCGTTGACGGCCTCGGTCACGGTGAACCCAAGCGGTTCCAGGAATTCGCGGAGCAGCCGGCGGTTGATTTCCAGGTCGTCCACGATGAGCACGGCGCGGCGCTCGCCCTCGTAACCGACGATGCGGCGCGACGTCGTGACGGGCGCCGCGACCTCGGCGGCCGGCAACGGGATGGTGAACTGGAAGCGGCTGCCCTCGCCGGGTTGGCTGCGGACCTCGATGCGCCCGCCCATGAGCCCGACGAGATGCTGGCTGATCGCGAGCCCGAGGCCGGCGCCCTGTTCCGGCGGCCGGCCGGAGACGGCCTGGGAAAACGGCTGGAAGAGCCGGGCCACGTCGTCCGGCGTCAGGCCGGGCCCGGTGTCGGTGACGGCGAATCGGTAGGATTCCGAGGGATGTTCCCCGGCTTCGGGCACACGGGAGACTTCCAGCCGGACGGTGCCGGTGCGGGTGAACTTGATCGCGTTGCCGAGCAGGTTTTCCAGCACTTGCCGCAGCCGCTGGGCGTCGCCGAGCACGGCTGTCGGCGGAACGTCGGTGGCGCTCACCTCCAGTTTCAGACCGCGCTGCAAGGCCCGCTGGGCAAAGCTCGCCTCCAGGTCGCGGAGTTGGTCGCGGACCGAGAACGGCGCCGGGCGCAACTCCACCCGGCCGGCCTCGACCTTGGCGAGGTCGAGCACGTCGTTGATCAGCCCGAGCAGATGGTCGCCGCTGGAGCGGATGATGCGCAGGCGTTCCCGGTTGCGGTCGTTCATGTCCGCGTCGCGACCGAGGATCTGGGCGAAGCCGAGGATGCCGTTCAGCGGCGTGCGGAGCTCGTGGCTCATGTTGGCGAGGAAACGCGACTTCGCCCGGTTGGCTTCCTCCGCCACGTCCTTGGCCTGTTCGAGTTCGCGGGTGCGGAGCGCCACGAGGTTCTCCAGCCGGACTTGCTCGGCGCGGGCCCGGGCCAACCGCCACCGCAGCAGGCCCCAGAACGCCAGTCCTGCGGCGCCCGCGTAGCCGGCCAACGCCCAGCCGGTGCGATACCAGGGGCTCCCGACATCGAAGCGGTAGCTCGCAACCGGGCTGACTTCGCCGGCCTCATTCCGCAGGCGGACTTCAAAGATGAACGGGCCGCCCTCGGGGTTGAGGAACTCGCGTTCCATTTCCTGGCTCCATTCGCTCCAGCGGTCGTCGAAGCCACGCAGGCGGGTCTGGTATTCGGTCGCCGCGCCGGTGGCGAACTGGGCGGGGGCAAAGGTGATCCGGACCGGGTCGCGACCGTGGGCAAACCGGCCGAACGCGGTCACGGGCTGATTGGTGCCCTCGGCGTGGACCGACCGGATGAGCGGCGCCCAACGCGGTGCTTCGGCGGGCCGGTAATTGGCCAACTCCAAACGGAACACCGGCGCGCCGAAGGGCTTCACCCACAGCACGCCGTCCGCGGGCGAAGGCTCCCACAGGGCAAACTGGTATCCGCGCCGGCCCACCAGCATCCGGACGGCGGCGCTGGCTGGTTCGAAGCGGACCTGTCCGTCCGCGCCCTGGCGGAACCGGGCGAGGGGATAGGGAGTGTCCTTCAACGTGTGGATGCCGTTCACCCAGGCGTCGCCCGGCGCGCCGCGCATCACTGGGTCCACGACGAGATTGGTCCACGTGGGCACCACGAGACGGGTGTCGGGCGCGAACAGGTCCGCGGCCCGGTCGTAGCGGTAAAGTCCGGCGGCGGTGCTGAAGTGGGGCCCGAGCGAACTGTCGAAAAGGAAGATCTGCTCGTGGTTGGCGGGGAGCCCGCGGGGGCGTTGCGGCTGGACGTATTGGCTGACCTGCGCGGCGGGCCAGGGAGTGGTCGGCGTCGACCGGATTGCCCGGAAGAGTCCCCGCGTCGTGGTGCCAGCCCAGAGCGTGCCGTCACCTTCTTCCAGCAGGGAAATCACTTCGCCGCCAACTTCCGGCACGGCGCCTTCGACGACCCAGTTGCCGTCGCGAACTACCGCGCTCAGCAAGCGGTCGGCGAGGCCGATAAAAATCCGACCTGGCTCCGTGGCCGACTGCGCGAGGCTCACGACCGGCGAAGGAGCGGCGAAAACCAGTTTCAGGCCGGCGTCCTCCACGCGGTAAAGGCCGGCCGCGCCGCCGAGCAGAAGTCCGGTCGGGTGGCTGAGCAGCTTGGTGCCCTGAGTGCCGGCCGGCACGCGTGGATCGCGTTCCAGCTTGGCCGGCTTTCCTTCGTCCGGTCGGCCGGGTGCGACCCGCATCAAAGCATCGTCGGCCAGGAAGTAGAGCGTGCCCTGATGGCGGACGGCGCCGCCGATACGGGTGTTCTGCCGGCCGTCGTCGCGCGGGAAGCGGGTTGCCGGCACGGCCCGGTCGAGCCGGTTCATGCCGTCCTGGGTGCAGATCCAGAGGCCGCCCTCGCGGTCCTCGGTCACGCCGCGGACCGTGTCGCTGGACAGCCCCGCGGCCGCGGTCACCACCCGCAGGCTCCGCCCATCCGGGCTCAACAGGCCCAGTCCGTCGCCTACCGTGCCGACGGCCACCGTGCCGTCCTGAAGCTGCCGCACCAACGTCGGTTCGATGCGCTTGAGCCAAAGGTCGCCCGCGGAGGGCCAAGGTTGGTTCCGTCCGTCGGCGGTGACTTCGATGACCCCGGTTCCGCGCACGAGCAGGCGAAGTTCACCACTGCCACCGAGCCAGCCGCCGATGGTCACGGACTCGTTGGTGTTGGCCGGCCGGCGGAGTGCCCAGTTGCCATTGGTCCATTCGGACAGCCCGGCTTTTGTCCCGTGCAGGAACAGGCGGTCACCGGCGGCGAACAATCGGGTGGCACCCGCGTCGGGAAAATCACGGCGCTCCAGCCGGTCCGCCTGCCAACGGAGCACCACGCCGTCGCCGGCGGCGAACACCCCGTCGCGGTGGATCACCAGGTTGCGCAGCAGGCCCACGGACCGGTTGGTGGCGGGCAGTTCGGCGAGGAGATCCCGGTGGCGCGCCTGCGCCTGGGCGTCCCAGCGCACTTCACCGAAGGCATCCACGCCCGAAATGAAAAGGCGGCCCGAGGCAGGGGAGGCCTCCGCACCGGCAGCCCAGGCCAGGTTGCGGACGTATTGCGGCGGAATCTTCAGGAACGCCCAATCCCGGCCGTCGTGGGCCAGCACGCCGTCGAGGTTGGCGAACAGCATCACGCCGTCCGCAGCCTGCGCGGCGGCCCAAACCTCCGCGCCGCCGAGATAATCCGCCGCCCGCCAACTACGGATCACCGGCAACCCGGCTTCCGGGTCGGCCAAGTTGGCGGTCTGGCCGAGCGCCGCAGCGGCGGCCAAGGCAGGCCCCAGCGTCAACCACCGGCGAAGAAATGAGAGCGAACGAAACAACGGCGCGAGTTAACCGGTCCGTGCGCTACCCGACAACCCTCGCGTCGCGATGGCGTGGGTCGCACCTGAACAACGTGTGCGGGGATGGCGCCGCCAAAGTGCTGCCGGCATCGTGCCGGCAGTGCCTGATGTCTCGCACCGCAGAGCGCTGGGGAGCGGGCGGCCGCGACCGGGGAACTTTTCCCGCCCCCGGTTTGTGGCTACTTCGGGGTTCCGCCG
>JBIIUN010000218.1:0-8055 GCA_044339945.1 Kapaibacterium sp. (SeqCode) | reverse complement strand
GGCCGTGGCGTTCCGGACGTTCGGTGTCAACGAGACCGCGGCCCGGCTGACTCCGGTGTTCGGGGCCGTGCTGGCGTTGTGCGGGATCGGTTGGGCGGCCTTCCGGTTCTACGGCGCGCGGACCGCCTGGTGGGCGGTGCTGATGACGGCGACGGTGGGGCAGTTTTGGCTGCTGGCCCGGTTCCTGTCGCCAGACATGCTGCTGACCGGGTTCACGACCCTGGCAATTGCAGCGTGGGCCGAGGCGCGTCACCGACAGGGATCATGGTGGTGGTGGAGCCTCTCGCTGCTCCTGTGGACCGCTGCGTGGTGGACCAAGGCAACGGCGGCGTTGGTGCCGTTGCTCGGGCTGACCGTGGGTTTGCTGGCGCGGCAGGATCGGGACGGACTTCGCGCGCTACGCCCGCTGCGGATGTTGGTCGCGATGATCCTCCTGGGGCTCCCGTGGTATCTGGACATGGTTTGGGAACATCCGGAGCTGAAGCAGTTCTTCCTCGGCCGGGAAGTGGTCGGCCGGATTGCCGGGCATCCGGATGGCCGGAGAGCGCCGCTCTTCTTCCATGTGCTGGTCACGCTGGGCGCCTGGCTGCCGTGGTGGCCGGTCGCCCTCGGCGCACTGGGCTGGTGGTTGAAAAGGCGCCGGGCCGCCGGCGGCGCCGCGCCTCGCTGGCGGACGTGGCCACTGGAAATCTGGATCACCCTGACGGGACTCGCGGTCTTCTCCGTCATCTCTTCCAAGCTGCCGACCTACACGTTGCCGTTTGCGCCGTGGGCCGCCTTGTTCGGCGCGACGGTGTGGCAACGATTGGCGGACGAGGGCCGGGGATTTGCGTCCCTTCGCGGGCGATTGTTCACCGCGGGCGGATTTGCGGTCGCCTATCTGGCCGTGGCGCTGGCCCAACCGCTGATCGAGTCGCGCGCCGGGCGTAATTCGTCGGTCCGCCAGTTGGCCGGCTATCTCAAGCAGCAGGGGGCGCAAACCGTCTATCTCGACCGGTATTGGCCTGGCATGGAGTTCTACTTCGGCGAGCACGTCCATTTTGTCGTGCCTGCGCCGCCCCGCCAACGCGTCGACGACCTGGGCCTGTGCTCCACGTTGGGCGAACCGCATTTTGTGCGGCCCGACGGTTGGCTGAAGAGCCTTGGGCACCATGCCCACGACACCGTCTGGTTGGTCAGCCTGCGCCAGACCCCGCAGACCCCGCTGCTCCAGGCTGCGGCGCTGGGCGAACTGGTGGGCAGCAACCGCGTCGGCGACTTCGTGCTCTGGCGCCTTGAATGGCCCCGGACCGCGCGGCATTGACCCGGCGCAACTTTGCCTCGCCCGGGGCCGGCGAGTTTTCCAGATTCCGGCGGTGAAGCGCGACGAATTTGACCAACTGGTCGGGCGGATGGACGCCGAGGCGCGGCGGAATCCCCGGGGCTTTCGCCGCCGGGTGTCGGCCTTGGCCGCCCTCGGTTACGGCTACATGCTGGGCGTGCTGCTGCTCACGACCGGGCTCGCGCTTGCCAGCGGGCTGCTGATCCTCCGCTTCCCCAATGGCGTGACCATCAAGCTCGGGCTGATCGTGGGGCTGACCTGCGCCGGCATGGCGTGGTCCATCCTCCGCGCGCTCTGGGTCAAGACCGGGGCGCCCGAAGGCGTGCCATTGACGGCGGCGGAAGTGCCCGAGCTGGTGGCCCTGGTCGAGGACGTCGGCCGCCGCACGGATTCGCCGCCGTTCCACGAGATCCTGCTCACCACCGACTACAACGCCGCCGTGGTCCAGGCGCCGCGGCTCGGCGTGTTCGGTTGGTATCGGAACTACCTTCTGCTGGGATTCCCGCTGCTCGCGTCCCTGAGCCGCGACGAGCTGACGGCTGTGCTGGCCCACGAGTTTGGTCACCTGTCGCGCAGCCACGGCCAGTCCGGCCAATGGCTCTACCGCATGCGCCGGACGTGGGAAGGCACGATTGAAAATCTCCAACGCAACCCGCCCGGCAAGTTCGCGCTGCTGCTGACCGGCTTCCTCGGCTGGTTTTGGCCGCGCTTCAACGCCGGCGCGTTTGTGCTGTCCCGGGCGCAGGAATACGAGGCCGACGCCACCGCCGCCCAGGCCACCAGCGGTGCGACCCTGGCGAGTGCGTTGACCCGCTTGGTCGTGGATGCGCCGTTCCTCGACGAGAAGCTCTGGCCGGCGGTCTACCTCCGGGCCAATGACCAGCCCGAGCCGCCGGGCGACGTCTTCGGGGAAATTGCCACCGCCTTCCGGGCTGGTCCGTCGGCCGATGACATGGCGCGTTGGTTGCGCGCGGGATTCCTCGTCCCCACGGGCAACGCCGACACCCATCCTTCGCTCACCGACCGCCTGCGATCCCTCGGCTGCCTGGACCCGGAAGTCGCGGCCGGCCGGCTTCCGGCAGTGCTGCCGCCGCCCTCGGAGCCGCGCGCGTTGGCACTGCTCGGAGACCGGTTGCCGGAATTGACAGATCGCCTCAGCCGCCGATGGCGCGAAGCCGTGGCCGAGCCCTGGAAACAGCGACATGGGGAGGCGGCGGAGCTGAAGGCCAAATTGGGTGACCTCGTCGCCGCGCCGGACCAACCGCTTTCCGCCGACGAGCTTTGGCAACGGGCCGAGGTGAAACTCCGGCTCGAAAATGACGCGGCGGCGGCGCCGTTGCTGGACCAGTTGCTCGTCCTGAAGCCGGACCACGGTCTCGCGTGCCTGGTGCGCGGCCGCCATTGGCTGGAGACGGACGATCCCCGGGGCGTCGAATTGCTGGAGCGGGCCATGCAGACCGATGCGACCCTCACGGAAGCCGCCTGCCAATTGCTCTGCGGCCACTATGCCCGGACCGGCCAGCGCGACCGCCAACGCCAGGCCGAGGATCGCCTCGAATCCTTCGGCGAACGGCAACAGGCCGCCCAACGCGAACGCGACAACGTCACCGCGGCTGATGCCTTCCTGCCGCATGTGCTGACCGAGGCGCAGCTGGCCCCGCTGCGGGACGCGCTCCAGGCGGAACCAGCGGTGGTCCGGGCGCATTTGGCCCGCAAGGACGTGCAAGTGTTCCCGGAGAATCCCTGTCACGTGCTGGCGGTGTTCGTGCACCGGCCGTTCTGGAAGCCGGTCGGGCAGCAGGCGAACCAGGAACTCGTGGATCGGGTGCTGGCCCGGCTCAGTTTCAACGGCTACCTGCTCGTGTTCATCGCCGACTCGAACCTCGCAGCCCTCGGCAAACGGATCGAGGGCCAGCCTGGCAGCCAGGTTTACGCACGCGCCGCTACTTGAGGCTGACCCACGCCGCCACGGGACAGTGGTCGCTCGGCCATTGGTCCCCGCGCTGAACGGTCACCACCTCGCTCTGCCGGACGTCCAGCGTGCCGCGGCTCAGGATCCAGTCGATCCGCTTACCGTCGCGGACGAGCGGGGCGAAGTTGTTGAAGGAATTGGCGTCCTCGTTCAGCCGCTTCTTCGCGGCAAACCAGGTGTCCGTGAGCCCGCCGTCCGTCACCAGGAGGTCGTAGGCCTTGTTCTCGCGGGCGACGGCGTTGAAGTCGCCCACCAGGAACAGCGGCAACTCCGGCTTCAGCTTGGCGATCCTGGCGAGGATCAGGGTGGCGGACTTCTCCCGCGCCGGCTGGATCTGGTGGTCCAGATGCGTGTTCAGGAAATAGAATTCGCGGCCGTTCCGCCGGTCCTGGAAGCGCGCCCACGTCACCATGCGGCGATTGGAGTTGCCCCAGGTCGTGGAGCCCATGACCTCCGGCGTGTCGCTCAGCCAGAAGTGGTCGAACTCCAGCACGTCGAAGCGCTCGCGCCGGTAGAAGATGGCCATGAACTCCCCGCGGCTGCCGCCGTCGCGCCCCAGGCCGATCCAGTCGTAATTCCGTTGGTCGGCCGCCACGTCCTTCAACTGGGAAAAGACGCCCTCCTGCGTGCCGAGGAGGTCGGGCGCGTATTCGTCCAGCAATGACTTCACGATCGGCCGGCGGTCCGGCCAGGCGTTGGGCTTGGTGGTGCTGGCGTAACGCAGGTTGTAGGTCATCAGCAGCAATTCGCCGTCACCTACGCGGCTCGGCGCCGAAAGCGCGGTCAGCGGGGCCAACGTGGCGGACAAGGACGCGGCCGAAAGCGTGCCCAAGAATTTCCGACGGGAAGTCATGCGGACAGCGTGCGGGTGGATGAGGCCGCTTCGCAAGCGGCCACTCGGTGAATCGTTGGCCGACGTCAGGGCGGCGGCCAGCCGCAACCGACATGGGGCTAGAACCGGGCACAGGGTCGGAAGGATGCCGGCGCGGGGCGGGCGCGACGCAGAAGGTGGTGGTCCGGAATCGGGATTGCGGCCGGCCACAGCAACTGCGAACAAGGCGGAGCCCCCATGAGTCGCCCCGTTTCAAAGCATTATCCCTGGCTGGTCGTCGGCATGCTCTGGTTCATCTGCCTGTTCAACTACGCCGACCGCCAGGCCATCAGCGCCGTGTTTCCGGCGTTGAAGAATGAGTTCGGCTTCACGGACACCGAGCTCGGCGGGATTGGCTCGGCCTTTGGCTACGTTTACGGCGCAGGAGCGCTGTTTGCCGGCTACATCGGAGACCGGGTGGCCCGGCGGCACCTGATTCTGGGCGGCTGCATCTTCTGGAGCTTCGTCACCATCACCACTGGCTGGTGTTCCAAGGCCTGGCAGTTCGTGACCGTTCGCGCCCTCGAAGGGCTGGGGGAAACCTTCTACTTCCCGGCCTCGATGTCGCTGGTGAGCGACTACCACTCGCGGCAAACGCGGTCCCGCGCCATGTCGATCCACCAGTCGAGCGTCTACGCGGGCACGATCTTGGGGTCGTGGGTGGGTGCCTTGCTGGCCGAGCATTGGGGTTGGCGCTGGGGCTTCTACTTGTTCGGCGGCGGTGGGTTGATCCTCGCGCTCGTCCTGTATGCATTCCTACGGGAACCAGTCCGCGGCGCCTCGGAAGGCGCGGTGGCGGAAACCGTCGAGCCGCCGGTGCCGTTCCTGGTGGCCGTGCGCGATGTCCTGAGCCGGCCCACGGCGTGGGTGCTCATGCTGGTCTTCGTGCTGGCCAACTTCGTGGCCACGATCTTCCTCACCTGGACGCCCACGTTCCTGGTGAACAAGTTCAACTTCAAGCTGGCCGCCGCCGGGCTGTCCGGTGCGGCGTTCATCCAGATCGCGAGCGCGCTGGCCGTGCCGCTGGCCGGTTATGTCGCGGACAAGCTGGCGGCGCGCGGTCCCGGCGGACGCATCACGGCCCAGGCGGGCGGATTGCTGTTGGGCGCGCCCTTCGTTTTCCTGGTGGGCTCCACCTCCAGCGTCGGGGCGCTGCTCGCGAGCATGGTGGTCTTCGGCGTCTGCAAGGGCTTTTACGACGCCGGCATCTTCGCCTCCCTCTACGACGTGGTGCCGCCGCGTTCGCGCGCCACCGCCGCCGGACTGATGAACACGGTCGGCTGGGGATTGGGTTCGCTCGGGCCGCTGCTGACCGGTTGGTATAGCGACCACGGTCCCTACGGCGGCAAGGCGGAGAACATGAGCCACTTCATCTCCTACAGCGCGTCCGCCTACGTGGTCGGCGGGGGGCTGTTGTTGTTGGCGGCGACGAAGTTTATCCGGCGCGATTTCGTCGGGGTCGGACTGAAGCCGGCTGGACACTGAGTTCGGGGCCGGCGCTTGGCTGACCGGCACTGAAATCCTTTAACTCACCGGCAAGACCACCGAAATCGTCGTCCCGCGTCCGAGGCGCGACCAAACCCGAACCTCGCCGTGGTGCGTCTCGACGACGCGCGCCACGATCGCGAGCCCGAGGCCGGTGCCCTTGGGTTTGGTGCTGCTCAGCAGCGAGGTGAACGCCCGCCGGCGATGTTCCTCGCTCATGCCGACGCCGGTGTCGCTGAAACGGATCAGCACGTGCGTCGGCGGGGTGTCCCGGGCGGTCAGTGGCAGGGCGCGCGAGCGAATGGTGAGCAACCCGCCGTTGGGCATGGCCTCGACGGCGTTGAGCGTGAGATTGAGGAACGCCTGCTCCAACTGCGTGGCGTCACCGCGGATTTCCGGCAGGTAGAGCGCCAGTTGTTGCGCCAAGGTCACGCCGGAGGCCTTGAGCTTGTGCCGGGTGAGGATCGTCAGGTCGCCGAGCAGGCGGTTCACGTTCACGTCGGTCACCTGCGGCTCCTGGCTGCGGGCCAGATCGAGCACCCGTTCCACGATGCGGGCGAGGTGGTCCATCTTCTCGCCCATGATGCGCACGTCGGTGTTCCGCGGGTCGCCGGCCGGGAATTCCAGGTTCAGCGAATGGTGCAGCATCTTCATCACCGTCAGCGGATTCCGGATCTCGTGGGCCACCTCTGCGGCGAGCAGCCCGAGCGCGCTGAGGCGTTCGCTTTGCCGCAGCTCATCCTCGACCCGGACGATGCGTTCGTAGAGCCGGGCCTTTTCCAACGCGAGGGCGGACAGCTCGGCGTAGGCCAAGGCGACGCGGACTTCCTCGTCGGAAAAGGTGTGCGGATCGCCGGTGTAGAGATTCAGCGTGCCGGTCGCCGTGTCGCCGAAGAGCAGGGGCACGCTGAGCAGCGAGACGAGGCCTTCCTGCCGCGCCACGGACACATTTTGGTAACGCCCGGAAGACTGGACGTTCTCCAGCTGCATCGCCTTGCGCCGGCGCAGGACGATGCCGACGAAGCTCTCCTCGACGTTCACGGGCGGCCGGGCCAGGTAGGCTTTGCCCGCCCCGGCGCTGGCACGGGTGACGAGCAGTTTGCCGGCGTCATCCAGCATCATCAGCGAGCACATCTTCGCGGACAGCAGCTTCCGCGCTTCGCGGGCGATCACCTGCAACGTGTCATCGAGCGCGAGCGGCGAATTGATGATCTGGCCGACCTTGGCGAGGGATTCCAGCAGGCGGGCCTTGGAGCGGGCCTGTTCGTAGAGCCAGGTGTTGCGGATCGCCGGCGCGGCGAGCTTCGCGAGTTCACCGAGCAGTTCCTCGTCCGCCTCGGTGAAGGCGTCGGCGCGGTCGGAATCGACGTTGATGACGCCGCGAACCTCGTCGCCCACCAGCAGCGGCACCGCCAATTCGGAGCGGACTCCCGCCCGCAACGCGAAGTAGCGGGGATCATTCGCGACGTCCCCGACCCGCGCCGGCCGGCCGTGGCGCGCGACCCAGCCCGTGATGCCTTCGCCCACGCGAAGCTTCATCTTCTGCGCCCCGGGGGGCAATCCATGGGCGGCCTCGATGTCGAGGAAGCCGGTGGTTGGGTTCAACATCACCACTGAACCGCTGCCGGCGCGCATCAGGCGGACCGCTTCCTCGACGATGCGCTGGAGCGATTCCCGCAGGTCGAGCGTCGCGTGGATGACCTGGCTGACGCGGTAAAGCGTCTCGACGCGTTCGAGCTGGGTGCGGAGTTGGCTGAGCGTTTCCATGCGGCCGGGGAACTGAGACTCAAGCCCGAGGACGCCGGGTTACTCGTCCGCCGCCGGTTTCGGGCGCCGCTTGAACAGCACGGCGACGTTGCCGACCCGCTGGACGAGCTGCGCGCCGGAGCGTTCGATCAACTGGGGCACCAACTCCTTCTTCTGCTCCTTGAAGTCGTCGAACTTGAGCTTCACCAGCTCGTGCTGGAGCAGGACGGTTTCGAGCGCGGCATAGAATGCATCGGTCAGGCCGGCCTTGCCGATCTTGAGGATGGGTTGGAGCCGTTGGGCCCGGGCCTTGAGGGCGCGCAATTCGGCGCCGGCGGCGGGCTTGGAAGTGACGGACGGAGCGGACATCGGTGGTGAAACCTACAGCGTTTGGATTTTGGCGACGAGCCCCGTGGTGGATTTTCCGGGGACGAAAGGGATGAACACGATCCGGCCGCCTGCCTGTTCGACGGCCCGGCGTTCGTTCTGGTCGATGGTCTCCAGCGTGTAGTCGCCGCCCTTCACGTAAATGTCCGGCTGCGCGAAGGCAAGAAAGCGCGTGGCCCGCATCTCGGGGAACACCAGCACGCCATCCACGCAACCCAAGCCGGCGATGACCCGGGCGCGGTCCGCCTCCGAATTCAACGGCCGCGAAGGGCC